>NZ_JAMXXC010000002.1:0-178002 GCF_024129855.1 Acinetobacter lwoffii | reverse complement strand
GAATTGCCAGCCTCTTTTAAAACTCTGGCGGGTTCAAATTCTGGCTATGGTACCTTTATTGGCTATTTTAAAATTCCGAAAGAATTTCTCGGGCGACGCATCGCAATTCGGATTCCGACCCAATACGGCGCCTATCGGGTATATGTCAACGGACAGTTTATTGTCCGGCTCGGGGAAATCAGTACTACACCTGAAAAACAGGTGACTGAAAAAGCACCGCGTATTGGCTATTTTGTTCCAGATACTGAATATATTACCTTAAGCATTCAGGCCTCAAATTATACCCACTTGCATGGCGGTCTCGAGCGACCGATGCAGATTGGCGTTGCAGGTACCATCAATCGCCAATTCCAGCAGCTCATGATGAGTATTGCCATGGTGTGCGGCGCGGTACTTGGGGTGGGGGTGTTTACCATTCTATTTTCGGTATTCAGGGGATCACGAGAACGTAACAGTAAAAGTATCTTTGTTTTTGGCTGGTTTATTGTCTTTTTAGCCCTGCATAACCTGTTTTCTGCACCTTATGCCTATTCGGTATTTACCAATATCAACTGGCTGTGGGGAACCCGCTTAGAGTATCTGTTTACTTTTATTGCTGCCTTCTTTTTTCTCAGCTATATGCATCTGTTTAACCGGCGCTATCTAAATCCGGTGATTTATTATATCGCAGTGGCCTTACTGGTCTTTAACATTACTTTCACCCTATTTTCACCTCCTGAGATATTTGAACGTCTGGCCCTATTTAGTGCGATTTTTGCCTTGGTCATCATCGTTAATTTTATTTACGGCTTTTATCAGACCTTACGTTATAAAGAGCATTATTCGCGTTTAAATCTGATTGCGATTATTTTTCTTTGTGTCACCTTTTTGAATGATTATCTGTTGCTGATCAATGCAATTAAAACCACGTATCTGTTTTTTATCTCTACCAGTGTTTATGCCTTATTAATTATGTTTCAGCAGTCCAGACATTATGCACATCAAACTTATGAGACTGAACAGCTAAACCTGAACCTGATCGCGCTCAACGATTCACTCGATCAAAAAGTCAAAGAACGCACTCAGCAGCTGCGTGAAGTGAATGCCAAACTGGAACAGCAGATGAATATTGATGCACTGACCGGAGCTTTTAACCGGCGTGCCTTAAATCATGAAATCCAGCAGCAGTTTATACAGACCCAACAACAGCCGCAACATACCTTAATTTTTGCCATGCTCGATGTCGATTTTTTTAAAAATTATAATGACTACTATGGCCACTTAAAAGGCGATGAAATCCTGAAAAATCTGGTCAGGATTATTCAAGGCACTTTGCCACCGTCTGGCTATCTGGCACGTTATGGTGGTGAAGAGTTTGCGATTCTGCTCACTGGAATGCCGGTTCAAACTGCCCTTAAAAATCTGGAAAATGTGTTAAACCAGATTCGGGAACAGCGTATGCAACATCTGAATCGGCCAGATGAAAAAGATTATGTTACGGTTAGTATGGGCGCGGCCTGGGTTGAACAAAAACATGGCTATGCAGATATTCATGAATTGATGAAAGCGGCAGATGTGCAGCTCTACGCCGCCAAACAGGCAGGACGTGATCAGTTGAAAATTGAAAAAGAGGCCGATTAAAAAACATATTTATACAGATAACGCGATTCATCTTCTGACTCGGCAGAATGGGGATGAAAGCCGCAGTGTTGATAATAACTTAAGGCAGTTTGAGTAGACTGTATTTCAATCTGATGAATTTTTTTCTTTAATAAAGCGTGATGCATTTGATGAAATAACTCGGTGCCAAACCCCAGCCTTTGGCAGTGTTGGGCCACATAATGCATCCGGATTTCTCCAGCATCACTGACCAATAAGAACCCGACGACCTTGTCATATATGAGATAAACCCAGCAATCGTTATACAGCATATCGACAATCAGGCTGGCATGATCAAACTTTTCTAGCCAGGTTTGAATTTTGCTTTCTTCACGCTGATGATCCAGTACACAGGACTGAATGCTGTCATGAATGACCTGAATAATTTGAGGTATATCTTCGACCCTCCCTTCACGAATCATAATATTATTCATTTTCTCGAACATTTATAGGGAAGGTTTATTTGATAAAAAAGAAAAGGGTAAAAAACAGAACAATATTGTAGTTTTTTGAGAATATTTTCCGTGATTTATCCATGTGAAGATCTGTTCTGTTGCTGATTTGTCCTGTTTGTTTATCTCAAGTTCTTGAATCTCATTAGGGAGTTAAAAATAAAAAATCAAAGTAAATCAATTTTTAAATAAATCGAAGTTCGAATCTAGGCACAAATGAGCAAGCAGAGAAGATAAATAGTAAAAATAAGCCTCAAGTTTGCACTGTATAAAAAATAGACGTATGCTGGGTCAAAAGGGACTATTCAAATGAATCTTGATCCTATAACCATAAAAATAAAATTAGTCACATGAGATCATCCACCATGCTGAAATTACTGCTCCTGTTATGTGTTTTATTCATGTTGAATGCTGCCTGGATCGTCGGCAGAAAGATCTATAAAGCTCAGCGCCATCCGGCGCGTCAGCGTCCAGAAAAACCGGCACAGATTTCCAGCATGACAGAGCAAGAGGTCATCGAGCAAGAGCAGAAAGTACATCTGGTGGATGCTTATGAACTGGAATTGTTTGACGATGTGGCACAGCTATTCTTTCAACGGCAGGTGCATATTGAGAGTCGGGCACAGGCCGAACAGTTACAGCAAGAACTATTACAAAAAATGCCGATGCACAGTGGTACCCAGATTCGTCAGATGGATTTAGGCGAATGGTCTATTTTCTGGAATTTTTATGATCAGTCACTGGAATATTATGTCGGTCGCTATGGCGTATTCTATGCACATGTCGACCGTTTTGGAGAAGAGCACCGGCATGAAATTCACAGGGAACTTTTGCATTCTGACTGTGCTTAGAACACCACTTTCAGTCATTCTGTACGATTGAAGATCTCAGACTACGTACTTAAGCCATTGCAATTCAGAAAAGGTATCTCATGCCTTAGCTCAGATTTTTTCTGCCGCTTGGCGGAAATAGCCCATATAATTTATCTCCTTTAAGCCATAATCTTGTGCTAGAAAAACCTCAAAACTCGAGAGTCGTATCCTTGAAATAGTCATTTAAAATGTACGAAGTCTGGCGAGCAATGATCCGGACTAAAAAGGCAGAAATACTATGATCATTGATTTTCATCAAGCACAATTACAGAAGTTTATTGCACTGGCGATGAAGATCGAAGCTGAGCCTGAACTGTATTTGCAGTTTGATTCTGTGTCTGATTTTTATAAGGCTGACTGGCTGCAGGCTTTCCCAGCTAGAACTGAATACTATGTTTCCGGTCTAGATGATGGTGCCGATGAGTTTCATGCCGTGATTTATTATGGCGAAGCGCAGCTACAGATCAGCTGTGGACAGGCACAGCTTTCAGTAAAACTATGTTGCAAACATTGACCGGGCTGCCGGAATTTCCCGATAAAAGAATAATGACATCCGCTATAAAGTTGATATAAATTGCAGAGTCATCTCTGTATCTGATTTTTATTCGCATCAGCCGAGAGTGGCATAGGCGAATATCGTAATAAAAATAAGGAAAAAATAGCATGGCACATCAGTTCACCGTGAAAGCAATTATCAATGGCGTGTCTATTGATGAATTTAAGCGTTTGGCCAATGATATTCGTTTGCATGAGGCAGTTTGCCATCGAATTCCTGCGCAAAACTTGGAAATCCTTGTTTCGGAAAAGCAGGGGCATATGTATACCCTGAAACGCGCTTATAATCTGGATGTTAATATTCCGGATATCGCAAAAAAATTACTCAAAGATGCCTTCCGTTTGCAGCGTACCGATGTCAGTGATCTGAATGAAATGACTTCGACGGTACAACTCGGTGCGAACTTGCCGATCGAGGCCATCTGTCAGCGTGCAGTCACTGGAGATGAAGACCAGATCCAGTTCCAGTTAAACTGGACAGTCAAAGTCAAAGTGCCTTTGCTGGGTGGCATGCTAGAAAAGCATGCTGAAGGTGAGATTCGTAAATTTAGTGAAATTGAACTCAGCATCGTCGAAGATGAATTGCGTAAAGGTCTCACTGCTTGAAGCAATCAAATAGTGTGATCGACCTAATTTAAAAGCTGGTCATGTATACACCTAGGTGGTGGTAGTCATTTGGGCGGTAGATCGCCATTTTCAGGGTGACTGCCACTATCCAAAAAACTTTTTTAAGTGCTGATAAAGTTTGCCGTCACATTAATACTGATGGCCAGAATGGTGGTATTGAATCCGTAAGCCAAAAGCAAATGTAAGGTATTTAGAACCCGCATAGATTGGCAAGTAATGGATACATCTGCAGTTTGCGCAGAAGTCCCGATGATATAACTAAAATATAGAAAGTCTGGATAAGTCGGTCTGGTGGTATTGGGGAAATCCAGTCCACCTTGTTGCTGTTTGTCGAGCGCCAAATAAAAGTCATGTGCATAATGAATTGCAAAAATCGTATGCATCAAGAACCAGGCTGAAATAATGGTCAGAACTGACAAGATTAAATGACCGGTTCGGATGGTAGTATCTTTAGGTAAGTGATTAATTTCAATAATAATCGCTATAAAACACATGATGAGAGTGGTGATCACCAGAAACAGAATGATCCATTTGCTGGCATCCTGTTGCATGGCGCGTTGCAGGATATGAGCATGATCAATACGCCAGAGTTTTTTTATGGTCAATAATAAATAAACGTAAATTGCGATATTCCAGCTGATCAACAGGCAGCTTGACCAGCTCAAAGGGGTGAGGGCTTGTAAAACCAGATAAAATCCAACGATGGCTGGGAAAATAATAAAGAAATACAGACGGGATTGAAGTGCCGTTTTTATAGATTGAAGAAGCTGCATCATGCCATTTATATTTGTTTTGCTGACTTCTCAAGATCCTAGCACAGAACCGTTTGCAATAAAGAAGATTGCAACGGCCTGAGTATCAGCCTCAGTTATTTCCTCTACGACATTTCATCCTAAAGGTGTCGAACTGATTTGACTGCGCGGATCGCGCAGCAGGCGTGATCATCTCAATAAATTTTTTTCTGAACCGAGGTTTAGATCGATTGAGCAGGTTGTTGGATTGCAGTGCCATAAGCAAAGACTTCCACCATGCCACCTTGCATACCGAGTTCAGTGGTGCTGAGCCGAATGCCCATAATCTGAGTCGCCCCGATTTTTTCGGCTTCCAGTTTTAAACGTACAATTGCTTCACGTCGTGCGCGTTCTACGACACTTTCATAGCTGGTCAGACGGCCACCGAGCATATTCTGTACATTGGCAATCGCATATTTAAAATAATCATGGGAAATGACCACATTGCTGCTGATCATCTGTCCGGAATATTCAGACACAGCGAAGCGGCTATTATTCACCCGGATATAGACCAGACGTTGTTCCTGTTCATCCAGATAACGAAAATGTTTACGTTCGTTATAAAGTCCAAAACCGAAACCGACACTAAACAGAATGGCAAAAATGATGATCTGGAGAATTAAACCATCCATGCTTTAATCTTCCTGCGGAAAAGGGTCGGGCAATTTTGGCATGATCGGATCAACCACTATGGCTGTCCCATAAACAAAGAGTTCAGAAGCACCTTGGGCAATATTAGAGGTCGAGAAACGAATGCCGACAATCGCATTGGCACCCATACTACGGGCTTTTTCAATCATGCGGTTCATGGCTTCCTGACGGGATTCTTCCAGCAGTTCGGTATAGGCGGTAAGCTCACCACCGACAATATTTTTCAGGCCGGCCAATAAGTCACGTCCGACATGTTTGCTGCGTACGGTACTGCCATACACCACATCAATTTGCTGGCGAATGGTATGTCCCGGTACAGATTCCAGATTGCTAAGTAACATGTGCATGTTTTCTAAATAAATCGCTGGTCTATGACAATAGGAAAACTGCCTCGAAAATGCAATAAAAAAAAGCCCACCGAAGTGAGCTTTTCCTGATCTGTCTGGAATTTATTGCGCTGGTTGTTCTGCCGCACGGCGCTGTTCAGATACAGACGGTGTATTCGGCAAGGTGTCCGTCGTATTGACTTTCAAGCCGCCCCCCAGGGTTTTGTAGACTTCAACCTGATTGTTCAGATTGGCCTGTTCAAGCAATAACAAACCTTGTTCTGCTGCATAAGACGCACGCTGTGCATCCAGTACCGTCAGATAGCTGTCAATTCCGGCGCGGAAACGTGCCTGAGACAAGCGATAGGTGGTGTTGGTTGCTTCGACCAGACGGCGCTGAGCTGCCAGACGATCACCAATATTCTGACGTACTGCCAAGGCATCATTCACTTCACGGAAAGCAGTCTGAATCGACTTTTCGTAATCTGACAAGGCAATTTGCTGATCGGTTTCAGAAATACGGATATTGGC
Organism: Acinetobacter lwoffii; assembly: GCF_024129855.1. Taxonomy (GTDB): domain Bacteria; phylum Pseudomonadota; class Gammaproteobacteria; order Pseudomonadales; family Moraxellaceae; genus Acinetobacter; species Acinetobacter lwoffii_L. Next base: position 171,559 of record NZ_JAMXXC010000002.1, on the reverse strand, counting down.
CTGACGGGTACCCCAATCAAAAATTGGAATATCCAGACTCGGACCAAATGACCAGGCAAAACTACCTGATTTAAACAGGTCGCCTAAATCAGTAGAGGCATAACCTGCTGAACCGGTCAAACTAATTGTCGGGAACAGACGCGCACGTGCTGCCGCAATATTGGCACCTGCCGCAGACAGGCGGTATTCTGCTGCACGAACATCTGGACGGTTAACCAATAGATCACTTGGCAAGCCTGAACCCAATGCAGTATTTGAAGTGATGCGGGTCACGCGTTGTGCTGGTAATAAATTCGCAGGCACTTGCTGACCGACCAGCAGGTTTAACAGGTTTTGTGCCTGTGCCACCTGAGTTCGGTAATTCGCAACATCATTACGTGCTGTTTCAACCGAAATTTGCGCCTGACGCACTGGAAGCTCGCTGTCGATCCCGACATCAAAACGTTTTTTGTTCAGATTAAAAGATTCAAGCTGAGCTTTCAGCGTTTGCTCAGCCAAAGCCAGATTGGCATTGGCAAACGAGTAGCTGAGCCAAGCCTGAGACACCTGACCAATTAAGGCAATTTGCGTCGCATCTCGAGCACTTTGGGTCGCCAGGAAACTATCCAGCGCATTGTCACGCAAGCTGCGGACACGTCCCCAAAAATCCAGTTCATACGCAGTTACACCCAGTCCGACATTATAAGTCGTCACTGCACCGCGATTCTGCGAATTCATGGTGTCCTGGCGCAATACGCTACCACTGGCACCAATCGTCGGTAATTGGTTGTTTTCAGTAATCTGATACTGTTGCTGAGCTCGTTGAATATTGAGGGCAGCAATACGCAAATCACGGTTATTGTTTAATGCCAGATCCAGCACCTGTAACAGGCGCTGATCGGCAAAAAAGTTTTTATAACCTTGTTCTGCTACAGAAGTACCAGACGCATTGGTATAGCTGCTCGGGATATCTGCCTGCGCAACCGGCTCTGGACTGCGCATACTTTGACAGGCTGTCAAAGCAAGCGCAAGGGCAGATACCGCAATGCTACGACCTGTAATAGACCATACATTTTGCATTACGACTTATACTCCTGATTTTGTTGTTTTGGTTTGTATTTAAAGACACTTCGAATCCACACGTAGAATACCGGGATAAAGAAGATACCTAACAGGGTCGAGCTGATCACGCCGCCGAGTACACCATAACCGACTGAGTGCTGGCTACCTGCACCCGCACCTGAAGCCAGAGCAAGAGGTAATACACCAAAACCAAAGGCCAATGTGGTCATGATAATTGGACGTAAACGCATTTTTGCCGCATGCAAGGTCGCTTCAAATAACTCTTCACCTTGTTCCTGCAATTCTTTCGCAAACTCGACAATCAAGATCGCGTTTTTCGCAGAAAGACCAATCACGGCAATAATCGCCACCTGGAAGTAAATGTTATTCGACAGGTTCGGGTTTTGCAGCAGCACCATTCCACCAAAGGTAAGTAATAATGCACCAACAATACCCAATGGCACCACCATTAGAACCGAGAACGGAATCGACCAGCTTTCATACAGGGCTGCCAGACACAAGAAGACGATCAGTAGTGACAAGGCATACAGGAACGGCGCCTGTGCACCAGATTCACGCTCTTCTAAAGATAGACCTGTCCATTCGAAGTCGAAACCTTGCAAGCCCATTTCTGGTAACTTCGCTACAATTTCTTCCATGGCCACCATTGCATCGCCCGAGCTAATACCCGGAGCAGGTGTACCCTGAATGTTCATGGACGATACGCCGTTATAACGCTCAAGACGTGGAGAACCGTAGGTCCATTCGCCTGTGGCAAACGCCGAGAATGGCACCATTTCACCACGATTATTACGCACATACCATTGGTCCAGATCTTCCGGCATCATCCGCGAGCCAGCTTCACCCTGAACATAGACTTTTTTGACACGACCGCGATCAATGAAGTCATTGATATACGAACCGCCCCAAGCAATGCCCATGGTGCTGTTAATTTCAGCAACACTCACGCCCAATGCACCGGCTTGTGCATGATCGACAATGACACGGTACTGTGGAGTATCTTCCTGACCATTCGGACGCACACCAGCCAGACGCGAGTCTTGTGCTGCTAGACCGAGGATCGTATTACGTGCTGCCAGGAGCTGGTCATGACTTTGACCACTTGCAGCTTTGAGCTGTAAGTTAAAGCCAGCCGACACACCCAGTTCAGGCATTGCAGGTAATTGTAGCGGCATGATGTAAGACGCATCTTTGACAATCATGTTCAGCGCCATACCACGTTGAATAATGGCACCGATTTGAGATTCCGGACTGTGACGCTCTGACCAGTCTTTCAGTTTAATAAATGCCAGACCTGCGTTTTGTCCCACACCCGTGAAGGAGAAACCTGCCACACTAAAGACGGATTCGACATGCTCTTTCTCGTTTTCCAAGAAATAGTTGGTCATGGTGCTGACCACTTTGTCGGTACGTTCCAAGGTAGCATTTGGCGGTAACTGAACCAGCGTCATGACCACGCCCTGGTCTTCATCCGGTAGGAACGAAGAAGGCAGTTTCTGGAACAACAGCACAATAATACCCAGTACCACGGCATACACCACGCCTGAGAAAATCTTGCTGTGAGTCATACGGTTGACGCCGCCCTGATATTTCACAGAGACTTTGTCAAAACTACTGTTAAACCAGCGGAAGAAACGCGCAAAAATACCATTACTTTCCGGCTTGTTCGGATCGTGCTGTTTCAGCAAGGTCGCACACAGGGCAGGGGTAAAGGTTAAGGCAACCACCAGTGACAAGACCATCGCTGTGACCAGCGTAATCGAGAACTGGCGATAAATGACCCCGGTGGTTCCACCGAAGAAAGCCATTGGAACGAATACTGCCGACAGCACCGAGGTAATACCAATCAATGCGCCAGAAATCTGTTTCATCGATTTTTCAGTTGCAGCCACCGGATCGAGATGTTCTTCCACCATGACCCGTTCGACGTTCTCGACCACAACAATCGCGTCATCGACCAGAAGACCAATCGCCAATACCATGGCAAACATGGTCAGGGTATTAATCGAGAAGCCAAAGATGTTAATGACGGCAAAAGTACCCAATACGACGACTGGAACCGCCATGGTTGGAATGATGGTGGCACGCCAGTTCTGCAGGAACAGGAACATCACCAGGAACACCAGAATAATCGCTTCGATCAGGGTTTTAACTACACTCTTAATCGACAGTTCAATAAATGGTGTGGTGTCAAACGCCAGTTGGTCGACCATGCCTTGCGGATAGTTCGGACGTAACTGTTTTAAGCGTTCTTCAACCGCTTGTGCGGTATCCAGGGCATTGGCGCCAGTCGCAAGCTTGATTGCTACACCACCAGCCGGTTTGCCATTAAATTTAGAATCAAACTGATAGTTATCTGCACCGAGTTCAACTCGTGCAACATCACCTAAGCGAACCTGCGCACCAGAAGTGGCATTTTTCAGGAAGATATTGCTGAACTGTTCCGGCGTTTGTAACAGACTTTGAGCCGTTACCGTCGCATTTAACACTTGTCCTTGAACTGCAGGCGCACCACCCAACTGACCTACGGCAACCTGTGCGTTTTGGGTACGGATTGCAGTAGCAATATCACTTGGCGTCACTTGCAGGCTGGCCATTTTGGCTGGATCCAGCCAGATACGCATCGCATAAGAACCACCAAAGACCTGAACTTCACCAACCCCGGCCACACGGCTTAAAGGCTCAGCAATATTCGAGTTAACATAGTCTTTGATGTCATCTGCGGTCAGGCTGCTATCAGGTGAATAGAATGCCAAAACTTGTAGGAAGCTGGCACCCGATTTGGTCACCCGCACACCCTGACGCTGTACATCTTCAGGCAGCAGGGCAGTCGCAGACTGTAATTTGTTTTGAACCTGAACCTGTGCGATATCAGGATCGACACCCTGGTCAAAGTTCAAGGAAATAGACGAAGAACCATTACCCGCACTGTTAGACGAGATATAGCGCAAGCCATCCATACCGTTCATCTGCTGCTCGATGATCTGGGTCACTGTATTTTCAACAGTTTCAGCAGATGCACCCGGATAAGTCGCAGAAATGGTTACGGTTGGTGGTGCGATGGTTGGATATTGTGCAATCGGCATTTTGCTGATGGTTAAAATACCCGCCAGCATAATCACCAATGCAATCACCCATGCAAAAATAGGGCGATGAATAAAGAATTGAGCCATGAACCATTACTCCTTATGCATTTGCAGCAGGTTTTTGTTCAGGTTTCTCTTTAGCATCATCTGCCTTTTTCTCGCTCGCTGCAGGCTGTTGCGGTGCAGCACCTTGTGGCGCAGCTGCTTGAGGTTGATAAGGTTTTGGTACAACTTGCTGTTCAGGTTTTACTTTCGCAATACCATCTACAATTACTTTATCGCCTGGATTCAGACCTTCGGTCACAATCCAGTTGCTGCCTTGGGAACCAACGGTGGTCACTGGACGTGGCGTCACTTTATTGTCAGCACCGACCAGCATCGCCATCGCCTGACCTGTTGGGGTACGGGTCAAAGCTGCTTGCGGAATCAGGAAAGCATTCGGTACTTCACCCTGTACGATTTGCGCAGTGGCAAACATACCTGGCAAAAGCAGGTGATTTTTGTTCGGGAATACTGCACGTAAAGTCACAGTACCTGTTTCCGGGTTCACGCTGGCATCGGAGAATGCAAGACGGCCTTCAACCGGGTAGATACTGCCATCTTCAAGCTTCAACTTGACTTTGGTGTTGTTCGAGCTGTTCAAGCTGCCTTGGTTAAGCTGTTGACGTAAACGTAAAAGCTCGGCACTTGACTGGTTAATATCTACATAGATTGGATCTAGACGTTGAATCGTCACCAATGGCTCTGGCTGATTTGCTGTCACCAAAGCACCCGCCGTCACAGACGAACGGTTGGTCTGGCCCGAAATCGGAGCACGTACAGTCGAATAGCCCAAGTTGATTTCTGCATTACGCAAAGTTGCGCGATTGGCATTCAAATCAGCTTCAGCCAATTTGACCTGTGCCGCGATATCATCATATTCCTGTTTGGAAATGGCATTGGTACCGACCAGTTGACGGTAACGGCCTTCCTTCACACGCAATACGCCCAGATTGGCTTCAGCACGGGCAATCGCTGCACGGGCATTGTCTACTGTAGTGCGGTTGGTGCTTGAATCGATTTCATATAAGGCCTGACCTTCACGCACATAGCTGCCTTCCGTGAACAAGCGTTTAAGCACCACGCCACTGGCTTGTGGACGTACGTCTGAAATTTCAAATGCTGTTGTACGACCTGAGAGCTCTACAGACTGCTCTACACTTTGCGGTTGTGCAACAAGAACACCGACTTCAGTCGGTGGCATTTGTTGTTGAGCACCAGCTTGCTGGCCCTCTTTAGGATCTTTGCTACAACCAACAAGTGCAAGACTTGTTGCCAATGCGCAAGCAGTCAGGGCAGGTGCCCAAAGCTTTGCAGACATCATTATTCCACCTCTAATTAGATTTATATCTAAATTTTCTTATTTGTGAGCCGCGCAATATCTGATCCAGACCATATACCACAACGAAATCCAAATAAAACTGATACTCCAGCCGGATATGACATCTGAAGGAAAATGTACGCCCAGATAAACTCTTGAGATCCCCATCATCAGCATCCATACCACTGCACCGATCACGATGAGAGTATAACGGGAATGTTGCCGATGGATGTAAATTGCCAAACAAGCCAGACAAGCCGCATATAGACTATGGGCACTTGGAAAGGAACTTCCAAAGCTTTCAACCAGATGCAAGGATTCTGGTGGTCGGGGTCGGGCAATTGCAAATTTCAACAGCCAAGCTAGGAGAATTCCTCCGATAATTCCGATACATATAAAAATTGCGTTTGTATACTTTTTATACCACAGCAATGCAATACACCATAGTGTGGATAAAAATAATACAAATGGCATGCCACCTATTAGGGATAAGGACTGAGTAATTTGATTCCAAAACTCGGTGCGATACAGACTCATCCATTCCACAGCCTGCAAGTCGAGCTTGCTTAAAGCGGGAATATTCAGGATGAACACACTGAAAATTAAAAATAAAATACCGACAAAAAGTAACAAGTAATGCATGCCAAAAATCCTTGTTCTTTTAACCGTTCGCAGATCGGCCAATTGTCTGAAGCAAAGTGTACTTGTCAGTACACTTTTTTTCAAGTGTGCGTATTTTATGCGAATTCCATTTTTTTCGTAAGGAATTTGTTGCTAAATATAGTGTAATTATCTCAGTTTTGAGTTTTTGTCGATGTATGATTTTCGTCAATTTCAATGCTTTGCTTGGGTGGCCAGAAGAAATCACTAGGTCGGGTCAGGAAGTGCGTCATGACCAGTTTTGCCAAAGGTTTCCACTGTTCAAAACGCACCCGGCGTGCGCGTAAGGCTACAATAATCGTCAGAGTGAAACTGACAAACAAGTTGGTCAGGCCAATGAGTAACACACCCAGAAAAGACACTACGATCAAGCCGATATCGGGACCATTGATCGTAATTAGACCCTGAATAAAGTTGGCAGAGGCAAAGGCGATATGGCGAATATCCAGTGGCAGACCGAGAATAAAACCAATGGTGCCCATACTGCCGAGCATGATCCCGAAAATAAAATTACCCGCCAGTGCACCCAGATTACGTTCAATATAGTCAGCAAAACGGTAAAGACGCTCTTGCCCCATCAGCTGCGATAAACGCACATGGGCTTTCAGTCGCGGGCCGACTTTGCGATAAACGGCCATATTGTCAAAATAACCGGCCAATAATCCGGACAGGAATAAACATACTCCGGCAATCGCTGCATGTGGAATCGCCAATGAAGTAAACGGATTCAGGTCATGCAGGGTTTTGGCAGCCTTGGCATGATTCATTAAAGGTTCATGCAGCGCAAAATCCCACAACAAGGTAATCAATGCTGCTACAGGAATCGCAATCGAAATATTGCCCAAAATAGCGACAAACTGGGTGCGGATGATATTTACAATCAGCGCGGCCAGCTCGGCAATTTGAGCCATTTTCGAGCCTTTACGCTGCTGTACAGTAGCCGCCAGTGCGGCAGCAGTCATCGCCGGTTGTTTGGTCGCTACGGTAAAATGCAGCACATGAATCAGCATAAAGCCCAGCGAATAGTTCATGCTATAGCTAAAGGCCTGCATCAAAGGGGCCATGGTGAGGCGTGTCATCAGAACTTTTAAGGTGGCCATCGTCGCGATGATGGCACCAGCACCTGCAGCCGATTTATACATGGCCAGAAAGCCTTGCTTGTCGGTACTCACATAATGTTCACCGGTCTTGCTGGCATTTTCAGTCACTTGTAAAGCCAAAAGTTCACTATTGGTGGCCAGCAGGGCCCGCACACTGCGTTCACTATAAATTGCTTCAGTAATGTCCGCCATAAACAGGCCAATGGATTGATAACGCAGATCATCGTCATCCATGACCATATTCAGCAGAATCTCAACCCGTTCCAGACACTGTTCTAGCAGTGCCAGCATATAGGTCAGGCTGACACTGACGCCAGTCCGCTTGGTAGAACGGCGAATCTTGGCCACGACATCATGACATTGTTCCAGCATCACCAGTGCTTGTGAGGCATCCGGTGGGGTAATCGAATCGACTAGGGTGACTGTGTTGTAACGTTTTTTATATTCCTGAATAAACTCGTTAATCTCACGATTCTGTACCAGAAAGGGAGATTCATATTCCATCAGTTCAGGCTGGGCATTAATAAATTCAGGGTGCAGACCAATACCACTGATCCGGTAAGACAAAATGGTCAGTGCCTTGATCAGTTGATCTTTGATTCGGGTTTTTTCAGGCTGATTGGAATGTCCCTGATTCAGGACTGTAAATAAACGTTGCCAGTCATCTTCATCAAAATAGTCTAGCCAGTATTTATCAGTACGTTGATAAAAAACCTTGCGGAATAATTCCTGGAGTTGCTGATGGTCGGGAATCAGCGGTAAGACATGCGCGCCAAGGCGCTGATTCAGCTGGTTCCAGAACCCATCCAGAGACAAAATACCGGTATCGGAAAACAGACCGGTTTGTTTATAGCGGTTAATGATCCGCAGGGTAAAGGTTTGAAGCGTGGCAACCGCATTCGGGGTGAGTAATAAAGCCCGGATAAATGCATTGAATTTCGCTTCGATCTCTTCGGTATTTCTGCTGTCTTCTGGTCTGATTCTTTCAACCAGTTCAATCAGAAGATTTTCATCCAGCACCGCCCGAGGTTGTTCAAGCTGGTGCTGCATGTTTTGGAAAAGATCTAGAAAATTAATATGCATAGGCGAGTTTAAAAGTTACTGAATTCGATGTAGGGCCAGTTTGGCCAGATTAATCAGGGCCTGACGATATTCGGAGTCAGGTAATGCTTGCAAGGCATCAATTGCAATTTCAGTTTCTTCAGTGGCACGTTGACGGCAATAATCCAGCGCACCAGATTCATTGACAATCTGAATGACCTGTTCCAGATGTTCCGTACCGCCAGTCGCAATACTGCGACGGATGATTTCATGTTGCTCACCGGTGGTGTTTTTCAGTGCTGCAATCAATGGCAGGGTCGGTTTGCCTTCCATGAGATCATCACCAATATTTTTTCCGAGCGTGTCCGCGTCGGAAGTGTAGTCCAAAATGTCATCAATAATCTGGAAAGCATTGCCGAAATGTCCGGCAAAGGTTTTTAAAGGCTGACGGAATTCATCTTTATCCGACAAAATAGCAGCACCTTCGGTGGCCAGTTCAAACAGGCGCGAGGTTTTGCCATGAATAATATTCAAATAAGTCGCTTCAGTGGTTTCCGGCTGATGCTGGGATTGCAGTTGCAGCACTTCACCTTCAGCAATTTCACAGGTACCGGTCGAAAAATCTTTGAGCAACACCATGTTGTTCAGATCGACCAGCAAATCAAAAGCACGTGAAATCAGAAAGTCACCCACCAAAACCGCAGTCTGGTTATTCCAGGTAGCATTGGCCGTCGGACGGCCGCGACGCAGACCCGATTCATCTACTACATCATCATGCACTAGTGTTGCGGTATGCAGCATCTCAATGATTGCAGCCAGTTTACGGTGCGGTTCTAAATTTTCAGCACCGCATGCCTTGGCGGCCAAAAGGCACATAATCGGGCGCATACGTTTGCCACCCGCTTCTACCACATGTTTGCTGACGGCCATCACTAATGCAACTTTTGAGGTAATTCCTTCATTAATGAATGTGTCCATCGCAGCAAAGTCGTTAGCAACAGGAGCGAGAATGTCTTGCTTAAAGTCGATGGTCATGTGAAAGAAAACCTCTAGTCTGGTAAATCGCTGGGCGTAGTTTAACAATTTATAACATGAGTGAAACCTAAGAAATGCATAAACTCCACTAAAAATCAGCTTTTTATAGATCTTATGTAGATTCGATCCATATTTTGAGCCATAAAAATCAGGAAAGGTCAGGGGCGTGGCCCTATTCGTCAGGCTGAGTATATTAATCAAACTGGCCGGATTTCTGCTGTATTATTTTGTTGCTGAATATATCTTGAGTATTTGATTTGATAGAAATTATTTAATAGTTAAATAATTAGCGCATCCTGCTCATTATTATTTCAGTAAAATGGCTTGTTGTTTTTTTGAATATCCCTTAAAATCCTCGCCCTTAGATATCCCCCCAGTGGCGTACGTCTTAAGTTCGATATATTCCTTTATCGGCACGACGACACGGGCTTGTTTGGAGTACATTATGTACGCAGTAATCCAAAGCGGTGGTAAACAGCACCGTGTAGTTGAGGGTGAAACCCTTAAAGTAGAATTATTGAAAGCTGAAACTGGCGCGACTATTACGTTTGATGACGTATTGATGCTTGTTAACGGTGAAAGCATTCAAATCGGTGCTCCAGTTGTTGCTGGTGCTACTGTAACTGCTGAAGTAGTTAGCCATGGTCGTCACGACAAAATCCGCATCATCAAAATGCGTCGTCGTAAACACTACCGTAAACAACAAGGTCACCGTCAATGGTTCACTGAGTTGAAAATTACAGCTATTTCAGGCTAATTACGAGGAGTAAATAGACATGGCAACTAAAAAAGCCGGTGGTTCGACTAAGAACGGTCGTGATTCGAATCCTAAGATGTTAGGTGTTAAAGTTTACGGTGGTCAAACTGTAACTGCAGGTAACATCATCGTTCGTCAACGTGGTACTGAATTCCACGCTGGTCAAAACGTTGGTATGGGTCGTGACCATACATTATTTGCTACTGCTGATGGCGTAGTAAAATTCGAAGTGAAAGGTCAATTCGGCCGTCGCTACGTATCTGTTGACGCGTAATTCGCTGAGATAGAAAAAAGCCCACAGTTATTGTGGGTTTTTTTATGCCTGAAAATTAATAGGCAGATTAAGCGACATTCCATAATGTAAAAATTGTCCTGAAATCTTCATAATGATGAACAAAAAAACCGGTTTCGAATTAATAACAATACAAAAGTTCTTATTTTCTATCATTTTAGCTTTTAATTTTCGTTTAAGATGAGCTATCAAATAAATTGCGATCACGCAAAATATAAAGGTGAAATTATGAATATGCTTCGTAAAACCGTCTGTGCTATGGCTCTGGGTGCAGTGACTTTAGCACCGGTGATGAGTACAACCGTGTTTGCTGCACCTGTGGCAGCTTCGGAGCAACAGGCAACAGCCAGTCTGGTCAAGCAACTCAATCATGTGCGTAGCATGACGGCAAATTTCGAGCAAAGCACCAAGGTGACCAATCCGAGAGCGACCCAGAAAAAAGGTTTGACTGCACAACATATGAATCAAACCTTTAAAGGGGTGATGAAAGTCGCGCGTCCGGGTAAATTCTATTGGGAAACGACCGCACCGTCGAAGCAAGTCATTGCAACCACGGGTAAAACCGTATGGATTTATGATCCTGACTTGCAACAAGCCGTTCGTCAAAGCTTAGATGAGCAGGTTGCTAATACACCGGCGTTATTGCTGTCAGGAAACACCAGCCAGATTATGCAGTCTTACCGGGTGACTCAGCCAAATAAAGGCAAAACCTATTACACGCTGTATCCTAAAAATACCGATGGTGTGTTTGAAAGCCTGACCATTAGCTTTGGCGCAAACAAAGCACCAAGCTTGATGATCTTGCAGGATTCATTGGGACAAACCACCAATATCAAATTTAGCAATGTAAAAGTAAATAGCAGTATTCCAGCCTCTACCTTTAACTTTACCCCACCAAAAGGTACGGACATCATTGATCAATAAGCATCAATATGAACCAGATAAAAAAAGCAACCTTTCGAGGTTGCTTTTTTATTGCCGATCATCAGGATTGTTTTGGACAGGCTACAAGGTTCAGCTATATCTAGATAGAAGAGCGTCTTAGAATAAATAAAAGTCGAGTCATTGAAATTGCAAAATTTTGGGAGCTCCGAATGAAGATTAATTTATTTAAAACTGCTGGAATCTACGCTGTCTTATTACTTACTGTGGGTATGTTGGGTTGTCAACCTCAATCCAGCTCAGTGGCAACGCTCGCGCGCACAGATCGGGTGGTGCAGATTGAAGCCAAGATCGTTCCTGTGAAAGGGGCAGCCAGAGTGGTGTGTGAAGTAGAAGGCTGTGTACGCTTTGATCTGCAAACAGTGGACAGCAATACTGACTGGATCAATCAATATTTTATTGAGCGCATTCAGCATACTGAACCTGTGGCATTCACCAAAGTCACCCAGAAGAATCCTAAAAAAGCCAATGAGCCTCATTATCTGGATCAGCGCTTTATCAAGGTGGAATTTGTCGGTCAGCGTGCTCATCTGGCAACCTTTGCCTTAAAAAGTTCCAATCTGGCAAGGAATAAAAATGCTTCTCTGAAACATGTGGAATATATCAATTTTGATCTAAAACAGAACAAACGTTTGGCTTTGTCTCAACTGTTATTAAATGGCGGTGAGCAGAAACTGCTGAATGCAATGTATCAGGCCAATACTCAATGGCTGAATACGCAAGGGATTCAACAACAGCAGTTAAAACTGAGTGATAACTATTATTTTGATACAACAGGTCTGGTGATGGTGTATCCGGCAGGCGAACTAGCTCCGGCAGCAGCAGGAATGCCTGAATTAAAAGTGTCCTATGCGGATTTAAATGAAGTGATTCGCCCTGAATATTTAGCCATTTTGCAGCAGGCAGCTTCCTAAATATTGTGCTAATAGGACGCAGCTAGGGTCAGGGTCACTGTATTTTTTGACGTTAAGAGCTTACACTATAGCCAGTTTTTTTCTTCTGCAAAGATTGATTATGATCGACCCGAAATTACTCAGAAATAATATTGAGGCTGTAAATGTAGCCTTGGCAAAACGTGGTGTTCAACTCAATGTTGAAGAGTGGGCATCCCTAGAAGCACGCCGTAAAGAGATTCAGTCCAAGACAGAAACCTTGCAAGCTGAACGTAATGCCGGTGCCAAACAAGTCGGTCAAATTAAAAAAGCAGGTGGCGACGCATCTGAAATCATGACGCGCATGTCTGCGATTGGTGATGAAATCAAAGCGGCTGAAGCAGCTCTGGCTGAACTGCAAGCTGAGCTTGAAGAAAAATTACTGTCTATTCCAAACTTGCCCGATGAAGCTGTGCCTGAAGGTAAAGACGAAAGCGATAATGTGGAAATCCTGAAATGGGGTACACCACGTGAATTTGATTTCGAAATCAAAGATCATACGGATCTAGGCGAAATAATGGGCGGTCTGGAATTTGAAACCGCGACCAAATTAACCGGTTCACGTTTTAGTGTACTAAAAGGTCCATTAGCACGTTTACAACGTGCCATTACCCAGTTCATGCTAAATACGCATACTGATCAAAATGGCTATACTGAAGCCTATGTACCTTATCTGGTCAATGCTGACTCATTGCGCGGTACAGGTCAGCTGCCGAAATTTGAAGAAGATCTGTTTAAGCTACAGGGCGAAAAAGAGTTTTATTTGATTCCGACTGCTGAAGTGCCAGTGACGAATTTCGTACGTGATGAAATTATTGATGCAGACCGTCTGCCACTGAAATATGCAGCGCATACGCCATGTTTCCGTAGTGAAGCAGGTTCTTATGGTCGTGATACCCGCGGTTTGATTCGTCAGCACCAATTTGACAAAGTCGAAATGGTTCAAATTGTGAAGCCTGAAACTTCGATGCAAGTGCTTGAAGAGTTGACTGGCCATGCTGAAGGCATTTTGCAAGCACTCGGACTTCCATATCGTAAAATTTTACTCTGCGGTGGTGACATGGGCTTTGGTGCGACCAAGACTTATGACTTGGAAGTTTGGGTACCAAGCCAAAATACTTACCGTGAAATTTCATCTTGTTCAAACATGGGTGATTTCCAGGCGCGTCGTATGAAAGCGCGTTACCGTGCTGATCAGAAGAAAACTGAATTTGTGCATACCTTGAATGGTTCAGGTCTGGCCGTGGGTCGTACTTTACTTGCAGTGATGGAAAACTATCAACGCGCTGATGGCTCGATTGAGATTCCTGAAGTATTACGTCCATATATGGGTGGGGCGACTTATATCGACTAATTGTTGATCTAAGCATCCCTAAATGTGCATGAAAATTGCATAGACAGTCAGATTTAAAATTTTGAGGTAGTTCGTGGATATTTTTCCAATCTCGTTAAAGTTGCAACAGCAACCTTGTCTGATTGTCGGTGGTGGACATATTGCATACCGTAAAGCACTTCTCCTGCAAAAAGCGGGTGCGATCATTCATGTGATTGCGCCTGAAATTGAAGAGAGTCTGCTGCGAATTGTGCAAAATAGCCAAGGGCAATATGTCCAGGCCGCTTTTCATCCTGAAGTTGCATTACGTTCATATCGACTGGTGATTGCGGCGACTGATGATGCAGAGACCAATCGTCAGGTCTTTGAACTGTGTGAAGCGGAAAATGTCCTGGTCAATAGCGTCGATGATCCACCGCATTGTCGGTTTATGGTGCCAGCGATTATTGACCGTTCGCCATTGGTCATTTCGGTCGCATCGAATGGTACGTCGCCCGTGTTATCGCGGCAGATCCGTACTCAGTTAGAAGCCGCTATTCCGCATGGTATGGGCAAGCTGGCTGAATTTTCAGGAAAATGGCGCAGTGCGGTTAAGGCTAAAATTATCAATCCGGATGAACGCCGTATTTTCTGGGAAGATTTATATGCCAGTCCGCTAAAAGAGCAAGTGTTTAACGACAATATCGCGGAAGCAGATCGCCTGATCGAGCAAGCATTACAAGAATGGCAACAGCCGAAAGGAGAGGTCTATCTAGTCGGTGCGGGTCCGGGTGATCCGGAGTTGTTGACCTTAAAAGCCTTACGTTTGATGCAGCAAGCCGATGTGGTGATTTATGACCGACTGGTTTCAGCACCAATTATGGAGCTGTGCCGTCGCGACGCGGAAAAGATCTATGTGGGTAAGGCACGTTCCAATCATGCGGTTCCGCAAGATGGGATTAATGCTTTGTTGGTCAAATACGCCAGTGAAGGAAAGCGGGTATGTCGTCTGAAAGGCGGTGATCCATTTATATTCGGGCGTGGCGGTGAAGAGATTGAAGAGCTATTCGCTGCTGGGATTACTTTCCAGGTGGTTCCAGGGATTACCGCAGCTTCAGGATGTTCAGCCTATGCCGGTATTCCATTAACCCATCGTGATTATGCGCAAAGTGTGCGTTTCCTGACCGGTCACTTAAAAGAAGGTTCGCCAGAATTGCCTTGGAGTGAGTTGGTCTATGAAAACCAGACCTTAGTGCTTTATATGGGGTTGGTGGGACTGGAGAAAATCTGTGCAGAATTAATCGCTCATGGTCAGCGAGCCGACATGCCAGTGGCCTTGGTTTCTAAAGGTACGACGCCTGAACAGAAAGTTGTAGTAGGAACGCTTGCTGATATTGCATCCAAAGTGTCCGAACATCAGATTCAAGCCCCGACTTTGACCATTATTGGTGAAGTTGTACGCTTACGTGAACAATTGCAATGGCATGAGCGAGGATAAGCAAAGCACTGCTTTGTCCGAGCGCAAGACGAAGGCTGTGCCTGAAGTAAGAGGATAAGCAAAGCACTGCTTTGTCCGAGCGCAAGACGAAGGCTGTGCCTGAAGTAAGAGGATAAGCAAAGCACTGCTTTGCCCCGAGCGCAAGACGAATGTTGTGTCTGAATTAAATATATTGAGTGAGTAAGCTGTGATCCACGTTGTTTTATATGAGCCTGAAATTCCTGCAAATACAGGCAATATTATTCGTCTGTGTGCCAATACAGGAGCACAGTTACATCTGGTCAAGCCGCTGGGTTTTGAGTTGGATGACAAAAAGCTGAAACGTGCCGGTCTGGATTATCACGAATATGCCAATATGCAGATTTGGGAAAACATCGAAGACTGTCTGGCCGATTTGGCAAGCAAAGGCATTGGGCTGGATGCAATCTATCCATTGACCACCAAAGGTTCTGAAACACCGCATACTTCGGATTTAAACCGTCCTGTGGCCTTGTTAATGGGTCCGGAAACTCGTGGTCTGCCTGAACATGTTCGTATGATGTTTCCGCAAAAGCACTGGATTCGTTTACCGATGGCAGAAAACTCCCGAAGTTTGAACTTGTCGAATGCCACTGCAGTAATTGTCTACGAAGCTTGGCGTCAGCAAGGTTTTAAAACGCTTTAAGCTGAAATCTGTGATGATTCTAAAAGCTGCCTTTGGGTGGCTTTTTTATTTTGTGTAACAAATAGATAAACTGCTTTTCACTTCGTTGTATGCTTGAGTTTATAACTTCATCAAATATAACAAAAGGTGCAGCCTTGAAGCCTCTATTAAAACTTATCATCGCATGTTGCCTTGGATCTATTGCGGCTTCCGTGAGTGCGGAAGAGGGCAGTGCCGCCACATCGGCAACAAAGGAAGTTCAGCCCATTACTCAGGCAGAAATAC
The DNA here is from genome assembly GCF_024129855.1 of Acinetobacter lwoffii. Taxonomy (GTDB): domain Bacteria; phylum Pseudomonadota; class Gammaproteobacteria; order Pseudomonadales; family Moraxellaceae; genus Acinetobacter; species Acinetobacter lwoffii_L. Next base: position 155,554 of record NZ_JAMXXC010000002.1, on the reverse strand, counting down.
AGCAGGGTTTACTAAACATGCAGAAACGCTTAGATACGCGTATTGAAAAATGGGGGCAGAGCCTGAATTCAGATGATTTTCAATGGACTTGGCGGGGGCGTAAATTAAAGCCTGCCAAGCGTGAGGAAGTCTGTGATATTTTTCAAGATGTCGTGGATGAAATGTATCAACTGGCCGTCAAGAATAAAGCCCGTTTAGGTCCGGAAGAGCAAAAGTTATTGTCTAATCGCAGTCTGTTTATTGAGAAACTGGGTTATGAAAATAATCGGGTCAATACCCAGATGGGTTTTGATTGCTATCTGCATTAGTAAAATCAAAACATGACAGACATAAAAAAGGCGCATGAAGCGCCTTTTTTATTTGAAGAAAAACGATATTATTTATCGTCAAATTCATTGTGCTGAGGAGCAGGGTGCTTGAAGCCTTTAGTTTTATAGCCCAAGTACAAGATACCGCCAAATGCCCAGATCAGACCGTATTTAAGCGAAGCTTCATCGACTTCTAGCCACAGAGCAAAGACTGAAATGAAGCCAAGTAAAGGAACCACGACAAAGTTCATGATCTCTTTAGCACTCTTGGTACGACCATCACGTAATGCATAACGTGAAATCACCGACAAGTTAACGAAACTGAATGCAGTTAAGGCACCAAAGCTGATCAACGACACCACAAAATCAAGATCCATAAAGCCAGCAGTTAAAGCCACTGCACCAGCGATTAAGATGTTGTATGAAGGTGTATAGTTTTTCGGGCTAATATGACCGAAGATCTTCTTGTTGATCACGCCATCACGACCCATCACGTACATCAGACGTGATACACCCGCATGTGCTGAAATACCAGAAGCCATAACTGTCACAATCGCGAAGTAAAGTACGACTGTTTTAAACGCCACGCCACCGACAGCTTGTAAAATATCCGGCTGTGTTGCAGCGATATCTTCAAAGTAAGTTTTTGGATCATTCGGGAAGAAGATCTGCATGAAGTAAGTACTGATGATAAAGATGATACCTGCCAATAATGCAGTCAAGAAAATCGCTTTAGGTAAGGTTTTTTCGGTATCTTTAGTTTCTTCAGCCAGAGAACTCAAAGAGTCAAAACCTGTGAATGAGAAGCACAGTAAGGTTGCACCGGTAATCAGGGCAGCAACAGAAGTAAACTCATTCCAGAATGGCTCTAAACTCCACAGTTGGTACTTTGCATCGACCAGTGTGCCGTCTGCATTTACGCCACCTTCCAGAAGTTGGTAAACCATCCAGGTGAAGTATGCAATGACGCCCAATTGTACGAATACAATCATACTGTTGAAGTTGGCAACAAATCTCGCACCACGAAGGTTAATCGCGGTCATAAAGGCGGTTAAACCAATGACCCAAACCCAATGGTTCATGTCTGGGAAAAGTGCTTCCAGATAAATCACCGCCAAGATGATATTGACCATTGGCGATAACAGGTAATCCAGTAATGATGACCAACCCACCATGAAACCTACGTTCGGGTGGATGGATTTTTGCGCATAGGTATAGGCCGAACCCGAAGAAGGGTAGCGACGAATCATATGACCATAGCTCAAGGAGGTTAACAAAATTGCAATCAGTGCAAAAATGTAAGAGGTAGGAACGTGGAAGTTACTTTCTTCAGATACCAGACCAAATGTATCAAACAAGGTCATGGGTTGAATATAAGCTAAACCAATAATAATGATGTGCCAGAGTCCCAGCGTTTTTTGCAGTTTAGCTGCCGATTGAGTCCCAGAGATATTAGTCAACGGCGTTATCCTCTTAATCGTTGATCAAGGATCAGTCATATTTATAAGGATCGTTTGAGACGAACGATCCCCCCTACAGTTTTCTATAAAAGTCCGCCAATCTACTTGAAAAGAACGGCTTTTGCTAGCTATTTTTTTGACTTTTGTCCTGCATAAAATGTGCCATTCAAAAATAGAAATCGAATTTTTTCTTATGCAAGATAAAAGCCTGATGTTTAAAAAAACATCAGGCTGGAATTTCGGCTATATTGGCTTATTTTTCAGTAATTACCAAGCCTTTTTTAAGATAGATTTTAAATCTTCCAGGGTGGCTTCTTTCGGGTTATAAATGATGGAACCATCATTCAGGGCTTTCTCTGCCACTTCATCGAGCTGGGCTTCAGAAATCTTACCGGTTTCACGTAATGTACGCGGTAATTTGGTCAGACTGTAAATCCGGTCACGCATGGTCAGAATCGTCGCAATGGTTTTGTCAGCACGTAGATGCGCTGGCGTTTGTGCATAAATATCGGCACCCGCCAAAGGCAGGAGCAGATCTGCAATTTTATCGCCATTGACCTCTTTGTTGTATTCCAGCACATAAGGCAGGAATAAGTTCATGCATAAACCATGCGGCAGGTGTACCACTGCACCCAATGAGTGCCCCAGTGAATGCACAATGCCGACCATCGAGTTGGAAAATGCAATTCCCGCCATGGTCGATGCCTGTGCCAGTTCCAGACGGCCTTGTGCATCGGAAGGGTTGTCGAGCACATTAAATAGATGGGTACTGATCTTTTTGACTGCGGCAGTCGCATAAGCATCCGAAATTGGATTGGCTGCCATGCAGGTATAAGCTTCAACCGCATGGGTCATAGCATCCATCGCGGTCATGGCGGTTAAATGCGGCGGCAAGGTCTGGGTCATGCGGGGATCCAGAATCGCAGCATGCGGCATCAGATAATAAGAGGCGAACGGCATTTTGACGTTCTTTTCAGTGTCCGACACGACAGCGACCATGGTCACTTCTGAACCTGTACCAGACGTGGTTGGAATCACAAAGAACGGTTTCAGCGGTTTAGGCAGGTTATGTGCACCCGAATATTTCAGCAGGTCATCACCGCCTTCAGAGACCAGAATATTGGTTGCCTTAGAGGTATCAATAACTGAACCACCGCCCACAGCAATGATCGCATCACAATGATTTTCGCGATACAGTTTTGCTGCACTGCGTACTGTACCCAAGCTAGAGTCGGGTGGGACGTCATCAAAAATCGCTACAATTGCAGCATCTGCCATTTCAAATGCAGCTTCAATTGGTGCCAACAAATTGTTGGCACGGACGCCTTTGTCGGTAATGATGAGCGGACGTTTGGCCCCTAAAGTCGCAAGTTCAAACGGAATATGTTCTAACGCGGCATGACCGGCAATCACTTTGACCGGACAGAAAAATTCATAATAAGGTTTAGCCATGTTATACACTCCGTTTTAAATAGGATTGAGCGATTTTTAGATAAATACTGCTCGCTTCGCTTAGTTTTTCTTTTAGGCTTAGATTGCTTGGATATTCTTTCACTGCCAGTTGTGCCACCATTTTCGGCAAAATCAGTGCTTCCATTTTATTCAGGCAGCGAACGAGGCGAATGGCATTGGAAATATCGCCATCAGCAATCATACGGTCATGGGCAAAAGCCTGTGAGGTACTTTCCTGAAAAGAAAACACCAAAAAGGCATGGTGCAGATGTTTAAAGGTAATGATCAAATCAGGTGCTTTTTCCAGATTTTTAACCAGTTCCAGTTGTTTGTCCTCAGTGACCCGCGCTACAAAGGCCGGGCCATGCGGAAAGACTTTCATGGAAAGAGTAAAATTTTCTGGAAAATGGGCCACTTCCTGTTTGATTTCTTCATCCACCTGACTTGCCATGACCAGACCTCGGCCAATCACATCCATCATGAGTTTGACATAGGCAAGCTGCAAAGCGGGTTTTACGGATTTAGTCGCAATCACGTGATGATCCCTATCTCAATATTATTAGTTTAGAGTAAATACTCTAATTTATTTGGGGCTGAAATGCAAAGGCTTTATCTTTGCTCGACAGTTACTTGCTTAAAGTACCCGCTGTGACGCAAAGTTTCAATAATTTCAGTGCACAACTGGCTGAATTGAGGCGGTTGTTCGAGCAGGTCAATCATGCGCACCATTTCCAGTCCTGCATAGCCACAAGGGTTAATGGTGTTGAATCCGCTCAGATCACAATCTAGATTTAGGGACAGACCATGGTAGCTACGGCCTTTGCGAATTTTAAAACCGAGTGAGCCGATTTTACGTTCAGCCACATATACACCAGGTGCATCCGGTTTGGCATAGGCATCAATGCCATATTTTTTTAGCAAATCAATCATCAGGTTTTCAGCATAAGACACCAGGGTGCGCACATTCCAGCCCAGACGATTCAAGTCAAACATGAAGTAAGCCACCAATTGACCGGGACCATGCCAGGTCACCTGACCACCACGATCGGTCTGAATCACCGGAATATTGCTTGGTATTAAAATATGTTCCGGTTTGCCTGCCTGACCTTGAGTCAGTACATCCTGATGTTGCAAAATCCACAATTGATCCGGGCTATGTTCATCACGGGTTTCCGTAAATGTTTTCATTTCCAGAAAACGATCTTCATAAGGTGTGAGGTCGTGATATTGACGAATGATCAGCTCGGGCTTTTGCAGCACATCAGTCACAGGAAGTGTCCTTGGTAATTATAAAAAACTGGTCATAATTATAATGATTTCGGCATGAAATAGGGGTGAGATCAGCAATATTTCATGGGTATCTTAGCGCTGCATAGGCATAAAAAAAACACGCCCGAAAGCGTGTCTTTTGTATTTTCGATTACAGTGCTGTTTTAATTAGCGGGCAAGCGGCCAAATCTGCATATACTGCATGAACCTGTTCCAGTTCCAAAAAGCGCAGTTGTGCGGTAATGGAATGGTATTTTCCAGTACGTGATGGCGTAATACTGACGCTATCACCTTCAAAATCTGGAAAATGTTTCAGAAAAATGTCGATGACAGCATGACGCAATTCATCGCCCGCAAGGCCAATCAGTTTAATCGGATAATCCATAGGGAAAACCCAAAGATGTTCTTGAAGTTCACGAGATGGTGTACGGTCTAACATGGTAGTCCCCCTGATTTGAAACGCCTGCAATCATGCAGGCGTTTGGGTTTGTCTTGGCTACTTAAATGGAGACTGATGATCAAATTTCAAGTCTCCAGAATAAGCATCAAATTTTAATCATTCTCAAGGAATGAACGTAAGTGTTCTGAACGTGATGGATGGCGAAGTTTACGCAGTGCTTTCGCTTCAATCTGACGAATACGTTCACGTGTTACGTCAAACTGTTTGCCAACTTCTTCCAAAGTATGGTCGGTCGGCATGTCGATACCAAAACGCATTTTCAGGACTTTGGCTTCACGTTCAGTCAGGTTTTCCAGAACTTCACGTGTTGCTTCTTTCAGGCCTTCAGACGTTGCAGCATCAATTGGTGACGTGATGTTGCTGTCTTCAATGAAATCACCCAGATGCGAATCTTCATCATCACCGATTGGTGTTTCCATCGAAATCGGTTCTTTGGCGATTTTCAGTACTTTACGTACTTTAACTTCGTCCATTTCCAGACGTTCACCCAACTCTTCAGGAGTCGGTTCACGACCCATTTCCTGTAGAAGCTGACGAGATACACGGTTGATCTTGTTGATCGTTTCAATCATATGTACCGGAATACGAATGGTACGGGCCTGATCCGCAATCGAACGGGTGATTGCCTGACGAATCCACCAAGTTGCATAAGTCGAGAATTTATAACCACGACGGTATTCAAACTTGTCTACGGCTTTCATCAGACCGATGTTACCTTCCTGAATCAGATCCAGGAATTGCAAGCCACGGTTGGTATATTTCTTCGCAATCGAAATTACCAAACGCAAGTTCGCTTCAACCATTTCTTTCTTGGCACGACGTGCTTTGGCTTCACCGACGGCCATACGTTTGGCAATGTCTTTAATGCCTTTTACATCAAGGCCAAGCTCTTTCTCGATATCGGCAATTTTTTGCTGGAAGGCCAATACGTCTGGACGTACTTTTTCCAGATAAGCTTTCTGGTCTGCAGGTGTTTTTGCGATCTGCTCATCTAACCAGGCTGGATTCGATTCTTGGCCCGGGAAGCTGGTACGGAACTGGGTGCGATCCATACGGCCACGACGTACTGCATAACGCATCACTTCACGTTCTGCACCACGAATTTGATCATGGGTACCACGAATCATTTCAGAAATGATATCAAATAGACGCGGGGTAAATTTGAACATCATGAATACAGTTGCAAGTGCCTGCAAAGCTTCTTCAGCCTGTTTGCTGTCACGACCATGTTTTTCAATAGTTGCTTTGGTATTCAGCCACGCATTTTCCAGTTCAGTAAAACGCGCTTTAGCAATTTCAGGATCTGGACCAGAATCTGCTTCTGATTCATCATCAGAATCTGCTTCTTCTTCCTCTTCATCATCGTCCAGTTTTACATCTTTGGTCGATTTTTTCGAGTCAGTCTCATCTTCAGCCAGAACAACTTCTTCTAGAACTTCAGGAATTTCTTCATCTGATTCAGGATCTAAATAACCTGATAAAAGGTCAGCAAGACGGCGTTCGCCCGCCTCATAATCTTTGTATTCTTGCAGTACCACTTCTACCGCATTCGGCCAGTAAGCAATCGAGTGCAAAACATCACGAATACCTTCTTCGATGCGTTTTGCGATGCTGATTTCGCCTTCACGAGTCAGAAGTTCTACTGTACCCATTTCACGCATATACATACGTACAGGGTCAGTGGTACGACCTGGCTCGTTTTCTACCGATGCAAGTACGGCTGCAGCTTCTTCTTCTGCAACTTCATCCGCCGCTTCTGCAGTATCTTCGAACATCGTATCATCAGATTCAGGCGCGCGATCATGTACCGGAATACCGACGTCATTCAGCATCTGAATGATATCTTCAATCTGCTCGCTTTCTGTGATGGAGTCCGGCAGATGATCGTTAACCTCAGCGAAGGTTAAATAACCTTGTTCTTTGCCTCGGCTAATCAGAGCCGCTACTTGAGAAGTAGGGGAAGTCATATCGCTCATCTTTTGCTTACTCTTCGTTGAATCTGTGGCAGTAAAAAACCGTACAATGCTGCACGATTTAAGCTCGTTAAATTTAGTGAATAGCCTATATATTTCATCAGAGAATTCAGCATGAAAGCTGTCTGATAAAATATTTAAAATGAAATTCAGTAATTTAAGATGGGGGTGAATTTGTTGTTTTCAAGTTCATCCCATGCGTGTCTGTTTATGACTCAAAAAAGGAGAATCAAAAAACATAAGGACGCAGGGTGGATTATATCATGGCACACAATTGAGACAGAAAAAACCCCTAATTACAAATTAAAAATACGAAAATCCAAATAAAACTTGACTTGTTATTTTAGGCACGATAAATAGCGCTTAAATCCTTTTACATTTTTCACTCATGAGGAAGTTTTAGTGTCTTCTACAGATTTTGAACTAGATGATAACTTCGGTGAAGATGATGTTAATTTCGATGAGGCTTCTAGCAAGCTCAGTGCTAAAGAGTCGTTGGAAAAACGTCGTCTGATCGATGATCTACTGACCCAACGTCGTTTAGAGCGCGAACTCAAAGATTTTGACTATGACTTCGACGATGACGACGATTTTGATGACGAAGATTAACGAATTCGGATTTAGCATAGCTTGAATAAATGCTATGCTAAACCTTTCGGTTTTCTAAGTTTGGATGTTAGATGAGTGCTTTAGATTTAGACCTGTTGAGTGAATATCTAGATGGTGACCAAAATGAACATGGTCTAGATTTCGCGGCAACCCATGGTTTCTTATGTGCTATTGCAGTAGGCCCAAAATTCGACAAATGGTTAGACGAACTTTTTGATAGTAATCAAAAGAAAGTGCCTGCAGAAATCATCACTCAGGTGCAAGCATGGTTAGAGTCTATTCGTCAAAGCTTAGCCAATGAAGAAGGGATTACGTTCCCGTTTGAAATTGAAGAAGCAGACACTGAATCAAGCCTGGGTGACTGGAGTGTGGGCTTTGTAGATGCCATGTTCCTGAACGAAGACGCTTGGTTTACTGAAGAATTTGAAGAGCAACTGGTGGATTTAACTCTGCCAATCATGGTCTTTAGTGGCATTGATGATGAAGATCCACAAATGGAAACTTTCCGTCGCAATGGTCAGTTAATGGATGAACTTGCAGAAGAAATTCCAGAAAACTTAAATGAATTGTATCTGATGTATCACACTCCAGAATAATTCATAAAAAAAGCACCGCAGGGTGCTTTTTTTAGCTTTGGCCTTTTTGCATCTTTGAGATCTACTCGACCCTATTTTCTTTCCAAGCCTGTACGCTTCGCCAGACTATAGCGTGCATAAGCATTGTAGGCGATATGAAACAGCAAGGCATGTAAGGCAATGCTTGCAGCCACCAGGAATGAATTTGTTCCTCTTCCTGTATAGGTGATGGTTCTATAAATCTCATCTGTCTGCGGGTTCATCCAGATGACCACAACTAAAAAGATAAACCCGAATGTCATGGCAATAATAGTGGAGCCCCAGACCAGTTTGCTTTTCTCTTGCTGAGTCGGCAAACGAAGTTCTTTCTTAACAAAGTATCGGGCACTGAGAAAGGCAGAAGCAATCAGGGCAGGAATCAGCAGAATGGCGCCCAGATTGAATACATAGATGAATATGCCTACCAATAGAACCAAGGTCAGATAAACGGTGGCAAAATATTTAAGATAATGCGTCATCGTTTTAACCTCCTTAAGGGATCTTCCTCAGGATGGATGATTTTTACGCTGCTGTCTACGGTAGAAAATCCAGATAATAATTACCGCAACAATGGCAATAATCACATAACTGACTTTACTAAAAATTTGCTGCATCAACTGCTGGTTTTCGCCAAAATAAAATCCGACACAGGCCAGAAACGTAGTCCAGATGATGGTTCCAAGTGCGCTGTAGAACATAAATTTCCAGAAGGGCATATGACTCATGCCGGCAGGAATGCTGATCAGCGAGCGGACGGCAGGAATCATGCGGCCAAAAAACACAATCCGGTGACCATAATGCTCAAACCAACGGAGTGATTTTTTCACATCCTCTGATTTAATAAATAAATATTTGCCATAACGATCGACAAATTTAAAAATAGAATCATGGTTAAATTTATAGCCAATCCAGTATAGCAAGGCGGCTGCTAGTAGAGAGCCGATACAGCCGGACATGATGACCCCGAAGAGTATTAACTCGCCCTGAGAGGCGGAATAGCCCGCGGAAGGCATAATAATTTCGGAAGGGATTGGCGGGAAGACATTATCCAGGAACATGAGCAGGGCAATGCCCCAGTAGCCCAGTTGCTCCATGACGGAAATAATCCATTCGGTCAGATTCATATGATTGGCAAAATAAAAAATACTGCCTGTATCCTAAGCAGTATTTTTTGTGCGGTAAAGTCTTGGAATATAAATGATCAGACAGAATCAGCTATGTGTCAGGGTATAAATATAAACTTTACGTAAGAAATAGGCCAAGCAGATCGGCAAAATACTCAACAGGATAAAATGCATGATGCTGGTATTGATATGGTAACCAATGAACAGCGCCAAGATTGCGCCAATAATGGTTCCCAAGATAACTACGAACAGATGTGACTGCTGTTCAAGCTCTTCAGAAATTTGATGAAGTCGTTGCAGCTTTATATTTTCTTTTGGTTGAAATTGAACCAGATTGTCTGAATCTCGAGCAAGTGAGCCTGCCATTTTATATTCCTTTTCAAGTAAAAATTTCAGTTAATAATGAAAGACTTAGCTTGTAAATCACCGTATCATTAGACTAACAATCTTGTTTGGAAAAAAATGAGGTTCTTGGTAAGGAATTGGTAAGAGTTTTATTACTGTTGTGATTTTTATGTAAACAAAAAACCCTCCGAAGAGGGTTTTTATATATTTCATTACAAAAGGCCAAATTAGAGGCGTTTGCGTTTTGCTGCTAAAATTTGTGATTGACGCATACGGAAACCTTCTTTTTGTTTCTCCGAGGTTTTGTCAATACAGTACACACAAGAGACACCATGTTCATAACTTGGGAGGGCAACTTCTTCTGGAAGTAAAGGCCAGCCACACGCATGACACTTGGTGTTTTGGCCTTTTTCAACACCGTGCGTTACGGCAGTACGACCATCAAACACGAAGCATTCACCTTCCCACATGCTTTCTTCAGCCGGGGTTTCTTCCAGGTATTTCAAAATACCGCCTTTCAGGTGATAAACTTCAGTGAAGCCTTCTTGAAGAAGTAAAGAGGTTGATTTTTCACAACGAATACCACCTGTACAGAACATCGCAATCTTCTTGTCTTTGTGCTGTTCCAGATTATTTTTCACGTATTCAGGGAATTCGCGGAAGCTTTCAGTTTTCGGGTCAATTGCGCCTTTGAAAGTGCCGGCTTTGTATTCGTAATCGTTACGTGTATCGACCAGAATCACGTCATCACGTGCAATCAGTTCGTTCCATTCTTTTGGATCAAGATAGTGACCGACTAAATCACGCGGTTTTACTTCCACGCCTAAAGTCACGATTTCTTTTTTTAATTTAATTTTCATCTTACGGAATGGCTTTTCAGAACTGTCAGATTCTTTGTATTCCATTTCGTTAAAACCTTCATTTAGAAGGAACTGGTGAATTTGATCAATCGATGCACGGTCGCCTGCAACCGTACCGTTAATGCCTTCACCTGCCACAATTAGAGTACCGCAAAGGTTGATGGGTTTTACCAGGTCCAAAAGACGTTGCTGAAGATCGGCAGGATCTTGAACTTCTTTGAATTGATAAAGTGCGGCAACAACCCAACCAGTCGTCGCTTGCTGTTCTACAGGTGCAAGCTGTTCTACAGTAGCGTTCATGGAATACTCCAACGTAGCATGATAATTTGAAAGGCGCATATTTTAGCTTGATTCGAGTGAATAAGCGAGTAAAACGCAAGTCTTTTAACAGGCTTCAATTCATGGGGGAGAGCGTGTATAGTCATGCCCGACCCAGGATTTTGTGCAGTGATGCAGATACTGAAATTTGCAGTATCGTTGGAGTGTGTTTTGAGTTCAGATCGTCGTATTGCGTCTTTAACCCCATGTGCAGGGCGTTGCTCGACCGTATTTGGTGATGCGGTATGTCGTGGTTGCCGCCGTTTTAATCATGAAGTGATTCACTGGAATACGTATAGTGCTGAGCAGCATCGAGCTGTGTGGCAGCGACTGGATGCACAGCTGGATCAGATTCTGGTGCCATTGTTACCGCATGCCGATCTTGTCAAAGTGCAGGCCTTTGTGCTGTCGAAACGGGTGCGCTTGCGTGATGATGCTTCCAAAGGGCGCAAGCTGTATCATGCTTTAAAGCTCTGTGAAAAAAAACGGCATTTTACCGACGATAGTGGTTTAGGCATCCATTATAAGCAGGTGCGTCCGCTCTGGGACGAGTTTGAGCGCCGGATCTTGGCCTTGGCTACCGCCAGTTATGATCTGGCTTTTCTGCGGGCAGATGGCATCAGTCAGCATCTGATTCAGATGGAAGAAGAGGACGAGTAGGTCCTCTTTTTTTATGCTGACTATATTAGACAAGGAGGAATGGGGTGAATATTACCGAATATCTGCTATATTGTCTGGCCGTAGTAATCATGATCGCGACGCCCGGACCAGTAATGTTACTGGTCGCTAGTGCTGGGCTCAAAGGCGGCTATAAGCATGCCTTGCAGACTATTTTCGGGACTAACTTTGCCTCACTGGTTCTGATTGGTTTATCCATTCTCAGTCTAAAAGGTCTTCTGGTTGTTAACGAAAATTGGCTGAATGGCATTAAGCTACTTGGCTGTTTGTATATTGCCTGGCTGGGAATTCAGATTTTCAGGGAAGTCTGGCAAGGGCAGGGATCAACTGGACCACAAAACCTGCAGCCCGTACAGGGTGGCTTTCGTACCGGTTTTCTGGTAGGTATTTCTAATCCCAAGGATATTATTTTCTTTGCCGCCTTTTTTCCGCAATTTATAGGCATTAGCCCAAACCTCGATTTAAGCTTGGTGATTCTGACAATTAGCTGGATTGTTCTGGATTTTCTCACCCTGTCACTGGTGTATCTGGGTTTTCAGCGATTATCTCGGTCTCACCTTTATCCGCATTTACTTGGGCTATGTGGCTTGATCTTGTTAATGGTTGCACTGTATGGGATTTATTCCATCTTCAGTTAATTCAATCAATATATACGACACAAAAAATCCCGGACCAAATGCCGGGATTTTCTTTTTAAATAGACTTATATATTGTGTTGCTGGCGGTACTGTACCAGTTCATCAATGGTAATTAGGCTCAGTTGATGCGTCTGTGCATACGAGAGAACTTGAATACCAGAAGCCATGCTGCCATCCGGATTAGTCAGTTCACACAACACGCCGGCAGGTTTTAAACCAGCCAGACGCGCAAGGTCAATAGTACCTTCAGTATGACCACGCCGGGTTAAGACACCACCTTCACGGGCGCGTAATGGGAATACATGACCAGGACGATTCAGATCACTGGCAACTGCGCCGTCTTTAATCGCTGTTTTAATTGTAGTCGTGCGGTCTTTGGCAGAAACACCGGTTGTTACACCCTCTACTGCTTCAATACTTACAGTAAAGGCAGTTTTAAACTGGCTAGAGTTATCTTGTACCATTGGTGGTAACTCTAAATGGTTTGCCAGCTCATCAGTCAGACATAAGCAAACGATGCCGGAACCATCACGAATCATACGCGCCATGGTTTCTATAGTTAAAGTTTCAGCTGCCACAATCAGATCGGCTTCATTTTCACGGTCAAAATCATCCATGACCAAGACAGGTTTGCCTTGGCGGAGATCTTCGAGTGCCTGAAGGATACGTTGTTCAGCAGGGGCTAAAGCAGAAAAGAAAATTTCGGGTTGAATCAAACTTGACATTGAAATGCTCACCTAAACTAAAAATATGATTGAACATTTCAGGACTGAGTGAAAATAGGCTTATAGCAAAAACAGGTGTATGCACGGCATACAGCCTTGGTGCTGCTTTCGTCTTCTTTCATCCGGACTATACCGTCGGCTCTGGATTTGCACCAGATCTGCAGATCAATCGAAATTGACCGCTCGTGGGCTAATTCAAGCCTAATTATAAAAAGCTGAAATTACCACCGGTGGGGAATCACACCCCGCCCTGAAGCGATGTAAGAACATTATAGTCCTGATTTTAAAAAGATGGGATGGTTGAAATGGAAAGTAATTTGCAGAATTTTAGATAAACAAAACAGATAATCTGAATTACCCAGGTTTTTAGCAAAATACTGGAAACATGCTATGGTGTGAGGAAGATTAGAAATCCTTCAATCATTCTAACAATGCATAAAACTGAGCTGATCCGAAATAATCAATTTTCGCCCTTGCTGTTCTGCAATGTAGAAGTACTACGTTATTTAAAAATCTTGGGCTTGGCACTCATCACGGTCAGTTTGCTGTATTTAATGGCAGCGAACTGGTGGATGCTGCCGGATCCGGTTCAGCTGGCAATCCCGATGCTGATTTTACTCTGTAGTGCAACAGCAAGTATTTACTTCGACCAGCAGGAATGGGTGAGACAGAGTCTGGATACTGTATCGGGTCTAATGCTGGGCTTAAGTCTGGCCGTGATTGGACAGATTTATCAGACTGGTGCTGACAGTTATCAGTTATTTCTGCTTTGGGCTTTGCTGTTGCTGCCTTGGCTGTATCGTCCGAATATTGGGATCTTTGCATTATTTTGTGTGGTCAGCCAGCTGGCGCTGTATTTTTATTTTAAACAAAGCTTTTGGTTAGTGCGTGCTGAAACTCTTTATCTGCTCAGTCTGAATCTTTTGACTGGGCTAAGTATGATCTATGCCTTACGTTATTATCCGGTTTTGCGCTATCTGTTTATCGCCGTCGTGGTGCTCATTTCGGTAGTGAGTATGTTCCGGTTTGTCGACTCGGATTCGATCTGGTATTTGGCTTCGGTGCTGGTTCTGCCTATTTTATTCAGTGCTTATTTCTATACCCGAAAGCAACAGCTTGAAACCAGCTTACTGATTGCAGGACTGGCACTGAGTTTTAGTATTCTGATTTTTGATCTCACTGAGCAATATTTACAGGATTCAGCCGCCGGCTTATTGGTATTGGCTTTGTTGATATTCAGTTGGTTTGCAGCTATTACAGGTTTGCTGATCAAGCTGTTGCCCAAGAGCCGGTTTTCGGTCATTCCATTGGCCTTGGGCGCATGGATTGCTGGTGTGATCTTGGCCATGCTGTTGCTGACCTATTGGGGAAATTTTTCGATTCTGATGGGAGTCATTTTTATCGCAGTCGCCTGGTGGTTGATTCGTAGCAAGCCCTCAGTTTTTCTGCGGCAATTGGCTTATTGTTTGTGGGTGTGCGGTCAGGCCGCGGTATTGATTCATACCCAATTACTCACAGAGAGCCTATTACTGATTTGGCTGATACAAGTCGGCATTACGCTGCTGACTATCATGAGTCGTATGCATTGGCTGGTGGTGCTGTTGCAGTTGTTACTTGCACATATACTGGGAATTGCAGTTCTGGTCGACCAACATGCATTTTTTCAGGATCAGCGCCTGCTGACGTGGATCATGCTGCTGAATTACAGCATTCTGACAGGAGCTTTGCTTACTGCGAGATACTGGCTCGCTTCAGCTTATGCCAAAAGCATGAATTTATGGATGATTAGTATTTTGGTGGTGACGGCTATTTTTCAATGTTTACTGCAATTTGGTGTGGCTCAGCAATTGCAGCCACATGGTATAGATGAAGCCATGATTTTCTATATTTTGCCAGCTTTCTGGCTATTGAGTTTTGTCGGGATTCATCTCAAGCAATTTTCACGAATTCAACTCTGGCTCATTCCTGCTGCGGGAATTCTGCTGATTGCATTGGGTTACTTTGAAATTTTTATCATTTTAGTGTTTATGGCTTGGGCCATGGTGAATCAACAACGATTGATGCAAGCCTTGACCATTTTGCTACTGATCTTCTGGTTATGGCTGCTGTATTACAATCTGGGACTAAGTTTTTTATTTAAAAGTGTCAGTATTTTTGCCTCAGGTGTGCTGGTGTTGCTTTTGGCTTATGTGTTGAGTTCACCGAAGTTCCAGCTGAAAGCAGGAGTGGTCTCATGATGAAAAAGTTTATGGCACTGCATCTTAGTATTTTTAGTATTGCTTTATTCGTAGGTTTAATTGTCCAGCATGAATGGCATCTGGCCAAAAGCGACAGTATCTTTGTCGAGTTGGCACCAGTCGATCCGCGTTCGATCCTGCAAGGGGATTATATGGTACTGAACTATGATCTGCATTTTAGCGCAGTGGCAGCGGGGAATGGTTCCGAACAGCCTGTTTCTGACATAAAGATTGAAGATTTTAAAAATCAATCACATGTAATGAGTTATGTGCAGCTGGAGCAGCAGCGCAGAGTTATTAAAACCAGTTTTGATCGAAGTGCACTCAATCAATCGGAACGTGTAGCCCGATTAATGCTGAAAAACCCACGCAATACTTTTGAGGCTTTGTATCCTGCTGCTAACAGTTTCATGTTCCCCGAGGGTCTGGAGCCTTGTTATCGTAACGCCAAATTTGCAGAGCTGAAAGTGAAGGAAAATGGCAAGGCCTTGTTATTTGATTTGCTGGATCAACAATTAAAACCCTTAAACTGTGAAAGCTCTAAAAGCTGGCGAGAGGGCAGTTAAATAGGTCAATATTCGGGTATTAAAAAAGCCCGCAATGTGCGAGCTTTTGGGTATCTGGTCTGATCAGATTATGCGACTTGTACCGGAATACAGTTGGCGGTGTGGCTGACTGTATTATTTGGGTTAGCATAAACCAAGCGAGGCTGATGGGCATTCGCTTCAGCTTCAGTGAAATCGCCAAAGGTTGCAATAATCACGATATCGCCTACATCGGCTTGATGCGCAGCGCCACCATTGACTGAAATGATGCCTGAATTGTCTTCGCCACGAATTGCATAAGTTGCAAAACGTTTACCATTGGTCACGTTCCACACATGAATTTCTTCGTATTCACGAATGCCAGCCAAATCCATCAAAACGCCATCAATTGCACATGAACCTTCATAGTGTAGTTCTGCATGTGTAACGTGAGCGCGGTGAATTTTGCATTTTAATAAACGAGATAGCATGGCTAGCGTCCCCTGAGTTGACCTAAGAGTTTGATCATTTGGTTAAATCAATCTTGCTTGCTGTATGGTGAACAATCGAGCAAACGCATTTTGCGCTTAAATAAACTTTCTGGCAAGCAGAATTGTCCAGCAATTTTTGAATGTTTAGTTCGGCTTATATGCGTTGATTTGATTCATGGCTTGCTGTACTTCACCGTTCACCAGCATTTTTGTGCGGGCGAGCGCATGGGAAATTGCATCATCCATTAAATTCTGTTCGCTGCTAGGTGCTTTACTGAGCACATGACCGGAAACACGGTCTTTGGCACCAGGATGACCAATTCCAATACGCAGGCGATGGAAGTTTGAACCAATATGCGGCACGATATCGCGTAGACCATTATGACCACCGTGACCACCGCCAGTTTTCAGGCGAATGACACCGGGATTCATGTCCAGTTCATCATGGGCAATCAGGATCGATTCAGGTGCGATATTGTAAAATTTGGCGAAAGGAACAACACTTTTGCCGGAAAGGTTCATAAAGGTTGTCGGTAGAAGAAGACGGACGTCTTGACCTTCGATATTGCCACGACCGCTAAATCCGTTGAATTTCGGGTCTTTTTTGAGGGTAATGCCATATTGGTCTGCAAGGCGTTCTACGAACCAGAAGCCTGCATTATGGCGGGTTTGGGCATACTCAGAACCTGGGTTACCCAAACCAACAATCAGTGAAATATTTGACACTAATTACACCATTAACACTTATGCGCGTTTGAAGTCAGCGTGCATTGGTGTGTTTTTAGCTGGGTGACGTTGTAACGCTTGGATTTTCACGCTTTCAACTTTACCGTCTACATCAATTTCGATAACTTCTTCAAAGAATGAATTGTTTTCTAAGAATTTAACAAGCTGACGAAGCTCAACAGTAATTGCTACAGGAGCAGCTTCACCACCGTAGATGATTGCAGGAACTTTAGCTTGAAGACGAAGGCGGCGGCTCGCACCTTTCCCTTGAACTGCTTCTTCACGTGCTGCTGCGTTTAATACGAAGTTTGCCATGATAGACATCCTATTTAAGTTAAATGAACCAGACTTGCGACCAGTCTGGTGAGTAAAAGCCCTACCAAATGGCAGGGCTTTGAAAATTCAGCGCTCTATTATAGATAAGAATCGAACATTGCGCTAATAGATTCTTCGTTGTTAATACGACGAATCGTTTCGGCAACCATACTGGCTACTGAAACCTGGCGAATCTTGCCCAGTGCTAAAGCTTCATCAGAAAGAGGAATGGTATCAGTCACAACCAGTTCATCAATCACAGAATTCTTTAAGTTTTCAATCGCTTTACCAGAAAGTACTGGATGCGTTGCATACGCAACAACCTTGCGAGCACCGAAAGTTTTCAATGCATCAGCAGCTTTGCATAGCGTACCAGCAGTATCTACCATGTCATCAACAATGACACAATCACGATCTTTTACATCGCCAATCAAATGCATCACTTGTGATTCATTCGCTTTTTGACGACGCTTATCGATGATTGCAAGATCGATATCGCCCATTTGTTTCGCAACAGCACGTGCACGCACTACACCACCTACGTCAGGTGAAACCACCATCAGGTTGTGATGCGACTGTTGACGCAAGTCAGCAAGTAGCGCTGGTGTACCGTAGATGTTGTCTACAGGGATATCGAAGAAGCCTTGGATCTGGTCAGCGTGCAAGTCGATCATCACAACACGGTCAACGCCTACAGTAGTGAGCATGTCTGCTACAACTTTTGCAGTAATTGGAACACGTGCTGAACGTGGACGACGGTCTTGACGAGCATAACCAAAATAAGGAATCACGGCAGTAATACGACCCGCACTTGCACGACGCAAAGCATCAGCCATCACCAAGATTTCCATCAGGTTATCGTTAGTTGGGGCACAAGTAGGTTGTACGATAAATACGTCTTTACCACGAACGTTTTCAGTAATCTCGACAGCAATTTCACCATCAGAGAACTGACCTACAGAGGCAGCGCCTAGAGGAATATGTAAGTGACTTACGACTTTTTGAGCGAATTGTGGATGCGCAGATCCACTAAAAACGACAAGATTGGGCATGAAGCACCCTTGGCGGTTGGGATATATGGGAATAGATGGCAGGGGTAGCTGGATTCGAACCAACGGATGCCGAGATCAAAACCCGGTGCCTTACCACTTGGCGATACCCCTAATGCGGCAGAACTTTAATATTTTTGCGGTAAAGTGTCAAGGTAAATTAACAGTCTTACAGCAAATGAGTGTTCTGTCTTTTTTCGAGAAAATGGCAGGGGCGGCTGGATTCGAACCAACGGATGCCGAGATCAAAACCCGGTGCCTTACCACTTGGCGACGCCCCTAATTTGATGACTGTAAGATGGCAGGGGTAGCTGGATTCGAACCAACGGATGCCGAGATCAAAACCCGGTGCCTTACCACTTGGCGATACCCCTAATACAGTACATCTACAGGTGGAAAATGGCAGGGGTAGCTGGATTCGAACCAACGGATGCCGAGATCAAAACCCGGTGCCTTACCACTTGGCGATACCCCTATCTACACTTTAAACTGAACTAAAGGTGATTCTTGTAAACTGTTGACCAGGTAAGCTTTACATGGTGCATTTGCAAGAATATCTTCGATATTCAGATTGTCAGTGACTTCAATAAACACACAAGCACCTGTACCTGTAAGCTTTGCTCTACCGAACTGGTCGAGATATTGCATTGCTTCATCGACTTCAGGATATAAGCTTCTTGCCAGTGGCTCAAAGTTATTTCCAAAATCAGATGGCGTTTCCTGATAGGCGCAAAATTTAGTGCTCTTCGTGTCTCTTGTCAATGCTTTTTGCGAAAAAAGCAGTTGAGTGCTGATAAAACAATCAGGTTTTAACACAATGAATTTTTTTTGATCTAAGTCTATGAATGTTAAGTGTTCACCAATGCCTTCAGCCCAAGCATTTTTACCATGCACAAATATCGGCACATCTGCACCCAGTTTAACCCCGAGATCTGCCAGTTGCTCAATATTTAAATCGCACTGCCAGAGCTGGTTTATCACAATCAGGGTCGTCGCTGCATTGGAAGACCCTCCACCCAGACCTGCACCCATCGGGATATTTTTTTCCAGACGAATTTTTAGTCCGCACGGCGTTTTGGCATAGGGCTTCAATAATTGTATCGCCCGATAGATTAAATTCTGTTGCAGATCGACTGAGGCCAAACCTTCTATCTGAATCGCATCATCAGCGCTTTGTTCAAACTCCAGCCAGTCATACAGGTCAATCAACTGAAAAATACTTTGCAGTTCATGATAGCCATTTTCACGGCGACCGGTAATATGTAAAAACAAATTCAGTTTAGCAGGCGAAGGAACACGAATTATCATGGGCTGGAATCAGGTCAATTAACGGTTTTCAATGATCATTGTAATACGGTTTTCCGCACCATTTTCAAGTGACTGCTTTAAAATCAAGCGGTTTGGCATTTTGGCCTGCGCATTATAATTGAGATCGACCGTCCAGCCCTGTTCGATAATCTGGTTAATCCGCTGCGCATCGTCTTTTTGTAATTTGGCAGTCGTGGTGGCAGGGCGGGCTTGTACCCAATCGACTAAATAACTGATCGGCGCTTGCCAGCCTGTTGCGCGTTGCAGTAACTCTTCGGCACTGGCTGCCTGAATCAGACCTGTTTTGGCACTGTTTAAGGTCACTTGTCCCGGTGTGCCAGAAATCTGGGTTTTACCGACGCCTAAAATACCGCTGAGCTCAATATCAAATTCTTCCTGCTGTTGTACCCAGGTAAAGAATGCGCTGCCAGTCTGTTGAGGGGTGCGAACGCCAATTTTACCTTGCAGCTGAAATTGATTCTCTGCCTGTACAGACGGGGTGGCAGGCGCATGTGGCTTGATCATCTGCTGACAGCCAGTTAAAAATAAAGCAGTGGCTGCAAAGGCACAGCAGCCCAATTGGCTCAAATTGCGCATAAATTAATTAACTCGTTTTGGTTTGAGGTGCTAACAATAGCGAATTAAGTTGTTTCAATTCTGGGTCATTTGGATGGTTTTGTTGTAATTGTTGTAACACTTGGTGGAAGTGTTGTAGATCACCTTTCATGTACAAGGAACGTGCATAACGTACCCCAATCTTCACATTCGGATTCAATTGATAGGCTTTGTATAACACATCCGCAGCTGTGGTGAAGTCATTCTGTAAATAACAGATATAACCATAGGTATCCAGAATCGATGCCTGTTCTGGTGCATATTCTAGTGCCTGTTCGACATAGCGGCGTGCTTCTTCGAGGCGACGGTTTTGCATCGCCAGGGTATAGGCATAGGCATTCAGATAGGTCGGACTGTTCGGTTCAATTTTAAGTAAAGTGCTGAGTAGTTCATCCAGCTTGGCGCGATCCTGATGGGGGTCCAGCAACAGGACTTGCGAATAAACCAGTTCAGGGTCATCGGGCAGGTTTTTGCTGGCTTCTTCCAGCAGGCGGATCGCGGCTTTTTTATTCTGCATGCGCGTCAAAATATCCGCTTGGGCTAGATAGAGGAAGCTGGCATGTTGTGGATAATTCACTCTTTCCTGTGTTAAGAAACGCAGCGCATCATGCAGCTTATCCTGCTGGGCGAAAATCGAGATCATGTTGCGACGTGAGACGGTGTAAAGACTGCCATCGACCAGACGATAATAAGCTTTAGCCGTTTCATAATGCTGTTTGCGTTCTGCATTCACTGCCAGATAATAATAGGCTTCATTTTGATACTGCTCAGAATAACGCAGTTCGACCAGATATTTTTCGGCTTTCTCGTATTCTTCCAGATCAATACTGGTCAGTCCGGCAATAAACAGGGCTTCTTCGGCAGTCGGCCATTTTTTTAGAATGTCTTGCAGTTTTTTCAGCGCCAAAGTCGCTTCGTTCAGCTTGACCAGATATTTGACTTCGGCCAGACGCACATCCAGATTATTGCGGTGTTTACGGCTGGATTTTTCATACCATTGCAATGTTGCCTGAGTATCGCCGAGTGCATTGAGCAGATTGGCTTTCATCAAAATATAGCCGGTCGCATTCGGGCGTTTTTTTAAGGCGCGGTTAACTGTATTTAGAGCCTGTTCGAGCTGACCATTTTGTGCTTCCAGACCGGCTACCAGCACCAGAATAGACGGATTGTCCTTGGCTTTGGTAGTGCTTAACGCCTGAATCAGATAAGTACGATCATCTGTGCCTTCCGGTGAAATTCCGGCCAGGATTTCTTCCAGATCGGCGCTGTCATCAATTTGCAGAATTTTTTCTAAGGTCTCAGCGGCCAGCTCATATTCATGCGCTTTCAGGGCAATATGTGATAAATAAAATAAAGCGGGGACATCTTGTGGCTCTTGCACCACCCAGTGCGTGGAGATATCCAATGCTGCCTGCAGATCGTCATGTTCCAGTGCGACATTCAGCGCACGTTGCTTGACTGAAGTGGAATTGCTCTTGATCGCCAGCACCGTATAGTTGTGCAAAGCGGTCGGAATGTCATGTGCAGCGATGGCAAACTCAGCCATCATACTTTGTTTTATCGCATCATAATTTTGATTTGCATGGTAAACTGCTTCCGCTGCATAAAGATGCGCAGTCGAAGCCATGCTACCCACCAGTAGGAATGTGGTAGAATATTGCTTAATTGTAGGGCCGTTGATACGGCTAATTGTTTGACGCAATTTTTTATTGATCCAAGTAATGCTTTTTATGACACCGATGTTGCACAATAGCATAAATTTAGTGAAATGATGACCTGATATGTCTTTCTTTGCATTGGGTGTCAACCATCAAACTGCCTCTGTAGAACTGCGCGAACAAGTGGCGTTTAACCCTGAAAAGTTAAGTGCCATTCTTGCCGAGCAAAGCCAACACCCTGAACTAAACGACATGGTGGTGGTGTCTACATGTAACCGGACCGAAGTTTACGCCATGTCTGACAATGCTGACATGGTGCTAAACTGGCTCGCCCAGAAAAATGGGGTAGATGTCAAACAACTGCAACATCATGTCTATCGTTATGAAAATGCCCAGGCAGTGACGCATCTGATGCGCGTCGCCAGTGGACTGGATTCACTGATGCTGGGTGAACCACAAATTCTGGGACAGGTCAAAACCGCCTTGGCATTGGCTAAAGACTCTCATACCGTTTCGCAAAACCTGAACCGAATTTTTGAATATGCCTTTTATGCCGCTAAACGCGTGCGCTCAGAAACGGCTGTCGGCAGTCATGCGGTCTCAATGGGCTATGCGGTGGCGCAACTGGCCTTGCAAGTATTTAGTCATCCGGACAAGCTGACCATTATGATAGTGGCAGCCGGGGAGATGAACAGTCTGGTGGCCAAACACCTTGCAGAGATGGGGGTGGGCAAAATCATTATCTGTAACCGTACCCGCGAGCGTGCGGATATCCTGGCACAGGAAATTGCACATCGGGTTGAGGTCGAAATTATAGGTTTTGATCAGCTTGCAGAAAATCTGCATCGTGCCGATGTCATTTCCAGTTGTACCGGCAGTTTGCATCAAGTGATCCATTTTACCGATGTAAAGGCTGCACTGAAAAAACGTCGTTACCAGCAGATGCTACTGGTAGATCTGGCCGTGCCACGTGATATTGATGCCAAAGTAGAAAGCTTGGATGGGGTTTATCTATATGGGGTCGATGACCTGCAAAGCGTGATTGAGGAAAATCTGGCACAGCGCCGTCAAGCGGCTGTTGAAGCCGAGATCATGGTCAATCAGTTGGCTACAGAACTGATGACCCAGCAAAAGGTCAAACAGGCCGGGGCGACCATTCATGCCTACCGTGACCACGGGGAAACATTACGTCAGGAAGAATTGTCACTGGCAATGCAGCGAATTGCCAAGGGCGAAAAGGCAGACATTGTACTGGCCGAGTTTTCGCATCGCTTAACTCAAAAACTGTTGCATCCAACCTCTATTGTGCTGCGTGAGGCGGCCAAAGCAGAAGATCCTGCCTATTTTGAGCTGTTGCAGGAAGAACTGGGCAATGTAGTCGCGAAACGTCGTAAATCCAGGCATTCGTTTTAATCAGCATGATGAGAAGCTTGGTTCTTTGCTGATTTGTACTTCAACATAAAACCCAGCCTGATTATTTGAGAAAATTATAAATAATAATGTGAGCTAGCAGTGACTTCATTGGATTCAAAAGAATCAATAATTTGAAAAATTAATCTTCTAACAGGGTCATTGAGCGTTTGCGGTCAATCTCATAAATCTGCATTTTCAGGTTTTTCATTTCTGCAATACTGTTAAATTTCTTGGATTTAATCTTGTTTTTTAAACACTGATATTGCAGCTTGGTTGAAAAATCAGCCGCGAGCTTATCGGCCTGTTCCGGCGATGAGGTGTAATCGCTGACATTGGCATGCTGCAGAATATGCTGCAGTTCATGATGATGGGCTGCGCAGGCACCGAGCACATAATAGATCGACAGTTCAGGATCATCCGGCAAGTCATCAAAAATCACATTCAGAATATTCAAAATCTTAAACAGCAACTGATCTTCCGCTACTAGCGCGCGCAGTGGTTCAAAATGAATATACAGATAAGGATGATTCATCAAGATCGCAATCACATATTCTTCAGCATCAATTTTGGTACTAAAGCTTAAAGATGCATCTGTATTGACCTTAGGTTGCCATTTACGATTAAAGCCCAGTTTTTCACGGAAAAATTGCTGCAGCAGATAACGGAAGGAGCCGTGTTTGGGCAGTAATTCGGTCAGATTTTTTAGTTCACCCATAACCTGACTCTTGCCTTCAGGTGTGGTGATGTCCTGATTTTGGGTCAGGTGAGCAAACACGAAGTCTGACATCAACGGCGCCTGATCCAGCAATCGTCTGAAATTCTCTATGCCTTCACGACGGATCAATGAATCTGGGTCATGGTCAGCGGGCAAGACAAAAAACTTCAGCTCTCGGCCATCATTCAGCAGGGGCAAGGCAATGTCCAGAGTACGGCGTGCCGCTTTTTGACCGGCAGCATCCCCATCAAAGGCAATGGTCAGCCGGTTGCTCTGTTTGAACAGAATATTCAGGTGGTCGGTATTACTCGCTGTGCCTAAAGTCGCCACTGCGCCATGAATGCCATATTGCTGGAGCGCAATTACATCCATATAGCCTTCGACCATCAGCCATTCTTGGGCTTTCTGCTTGCGCCCTTCATACAGACCATACAGCAACTGGTTTTTATGGAAGACCTCAGAATCTGGCGAGTTGATATATTTAGGTTTAATCTCGTCATTGAGTGCGCGACCACCAAAGCCGACCACACGCCCCTTGGTATCACGGATCGGGAAAATCACCCGTTCACGCAGCAGATCAAAATCACGGCCACTGTCGCTGGTACGAATCAGACCTAAAAGTTTTAAGCCTTCAATATCCTGAGGAAAGGCTTTTTCCAGATGTTGCCAGTCTTCGGGCGCATAGCCTAAGCGCCAATAGGCAATGGTTTCTGTAGTCAGACCACGCTGTTTAAAGTATTGCTGAGCACTCGGGCTGTTGGGTAACTGGCGCTCATAGAACTGCGCGATATTTTCCAGCAGATCATAGAGATTACCGTCTTGCTGAACTTCTGCCATGGGCAGGTGTTCAAAAGAAGCAAAAGGGTCACCATAAAAATCCTGTTCGACTGCCTGAAACTCTGCAAATGGGTCAAAACTCGCCGTAGATGCAGCACTATTATTTTCTGTTGGGGCGTTATTTTGTTGCGGCTGAGCTTGTGGTGCCGCTTGAGCAGGCGCAATTTTAGGTTTGGCTGCTTCACGTTTATATTTTAATTTATTGGAATCGGTATTGTCTTTAGGCAGTTCGATGCCGGTCTGACTGGACAGATCTTTCATCACTTCGACAAAATTGCGGCTGCCAATGTCCATTAAAAAACGGATGGCATTACCGTTGGCCTGACAGCCAAAACAGTGAAAATACTGTTTATCACGATAGACGTGGAAAGACGGTGATTTTTCCTGATGAAAAGGGCAGCAGCCTGAATAGGTACGGCCCGTTTTTTTCAGTTTTACGAATTGACCAATCACATCGACAATATCGGTGCGATCGAGAATCTGATCAATCGTATGTTGAGGAATGGCCATGGTCTGTTGAGCTTCTCGCGCTGGTATTTAAGGTCTAAATCACTGAAAAAATGAAAATAGTCTGGCTGAACATTGAATATTTCAAGTTCCTTTGTATACCTTTTGCACGTTTTGTTCAAGCCTTGGCCGGACAACGCAAAAGGGCAAGTATGATACCTTGCCCTTGAGGAAAATGCACCTGTAAAGCGCTGTCTTATTTGCTGATGCTGCCGGACTTATTCAGCTTTATTCAGCCGTTTTAGGACGATCAAGCAAACCAAATGAAATACGGTTGGTGATGCTGCGCTTTTCAGTTTCTGGCGCATCTGACTGTGCATCGGTGTCGGTTACAGTCTTGGCTTCTTTACCAAAAATACCCAGTGTCGCGCGGTTAAAGAAACTGCTTTCGCTACGCGCTGCACGCAGATTCACCGTACCATCTGATTTCACCAGATTCGGATAATTCAGCTTTAACACATCCACATATTGCTGAGAAGTCGCTTTATCACCTAGCTGAGCATAGCCATAAGCAACCGTTGCCAGTGCTTCTGGAATCTGCGGAGTTTGTGGATAATGCTCAATCACCCACAAGCCACGTTCAACTGCTGCCAGATACGCCTTACGCTTGATGTTAAAACGTGCTGCATTCATTTCATGCTCAGCCAGTTCCTGACCGATAAACTGCATACGCTGTGCGGCATCGACTGCATAGGTACTCGACGGATAGCGGCGAATGAAATCAACAAAATTCTGGTAAGCTACTTTCAGGTAGCTGACATCACGATGCGATTGTTTCAGTGAGGTATAACGCAGCAGGCCGTTATAGTTCTGTTCCATATTGGCGACACCGCGTACATAGTAAGCATAATCGACATTTGGATGTTGCGGGTTCAGACGGATAAAACGCTCTGCCAGTGCAACCGCACCTTCATAATCTTTTTGCTGGAATTTTACATACAACAGTTCAAGCTGCGCCTGAGGGGCATACTGACTGGTCGGGAAATAAGTTTCCAGCGCTTCTAACTGTTTTGCTGCATCGGTATATTGATTACGATCTAGCGCTTTCTGTGCTTTTTGAATATAAACCTGTTCGCTAGATTCCGGACCTTTATCCACGACTTCTTTTTTTGGATTACTGCTACAGCCTACCATTGCCGATGCAATGCCTAATGTCACAGCAAGCATTGTCATTTTATAATGTGGTAGCGACATAAAAATTCCTCTGTTAATACGGGCAATGAGCTACAATTGCACTATTAAACCACTTTTGTCTGAATGAGCAAATGAGTCAAGCACAATCTTCCAATTTTAATATCCCTGATACTGATTTCAATTTACTTGAAGATTCTGAGGATGCAGATAACCATACTTCAGAAGCAACTGCAACACGTTTATCGTTGCAATTTCAACTGGATGAAACTTATATCGGGCAACGGATCGACCAGATTGCCGCAATGGTCTGGAGCGATTTTTCTCGAGAAAAATTAAAGCAATGGATTAAAGATGGCAATTTATTGGTGAATGGTCAACCGGTTAAGCCGAAATTTAAAAGTGATGGTTTTGAAACCCTGACTTTAAATGTTGAGCTTGAAGCGCAAACGCGCAGTCTGCCGGAAGATATTCCACTGGACATCATCTATGAAGATGATGACATTATGGTCATCAACAAACCAGTCGGTATGGTGGTACATCCGGGCGCTGGCAATAGTTCTGGCACCTTGGTGAATGCTTTATTGCATCACTATCCGAAATCGGCTGAACTGGCGCGTGCAGGTCTGGTACATCGTATCGATAAAGACACCAGCGGTCTGTTAGTCGTCGCCAAAAATCTGGAAGCACAATTTGCCTTAAGCAAACAGCTTGAGAAAAAATCAGTATATCGCCTGTATGACTTGGTGGTTTACGGCAATATTATTGCTGGCGGTACCATTGATGAACCCATCAAACGTCATCCGGTGGATCGTGTGAAAATGACCGTACTTCCAGGTGGTAAAGACGCGGTGACGCATTACAATGTCAAAGAGCGTTTCCAGCATTTTACCCGTGTTCAAGCCCGTCTGGAAACTGGACGTACCCATCAGATCCGTGTGCATTTTAGCTATATCGGCTTTGGCTTGGTGGGCGATCAGGTGTATATGCCACGTGTCCGTATGCCTGCAGGTGCATCGCAATTATTAGATGATACTTTGCGTGGCTTCAAGCGTCAGGCTTTGCATGCTGTACAACTCGGTCTGACCCATCCGCGTACCAAAGAAGAAATGACCTTTGAAGCACCGTGGCCGGAAGACTTTACCAATCTGGTTGAAGTGCTGCGTACCGAAAACAAAGCCTATTAATCTTTTTATTTAGCTCGCGTCAAAGCAAGGAATCGAGATGCAATTTGTACCAGGACTTCCACAAGGTGTGTATGTCGGCCAGACTCGCGTTCACCATGCGAAAGTACAGCCATCCGCACAGCCTGAGCTTGCAGGTTTTAACTTGGCCTTGCATGTGCAGGATAATGCGCTACGGGTACAACAGCATCGTATGGCTTTATTGCAGGATTTCGCTGCCTTTGGCGTAGATAAAATTACCTGGATGACCCAGACGCATAGCACCATTTGTCATAGCATTAATGAGCAGATGCCATTTACCGCACTGGTCGGAGATGGTCTGGTGACGCAGCGCAAGGCGCATGCCTTGATGATGATGACTGCAGACTGTTTACCTGTGGTAATGGGGAATGCGAAAGGTACGGAAGTTGCCAATTTGCATGCCGGCTGGCGTGGTCTGGCCGGTGGGATTATTGAAAATACCCTTGTAGCCATGCAAACTCCGCCGACCTGGGCCTGGCTCGGGGCGGCCATTAGTCAGCCATGTTTTGAAATTGGCGCTGAAGTAAAAGCTGCTTTTTGTAGTAAATATCCTGAACTGGACAGTGCATTTCAGGCGGGTGAACAGGCAGGTAAATATTATGCCGACCTGTATGCCATTGCACGTTATATCTTGCAACAACACGGCATAAATACCGTATTGGGTGGGAATCAGTGTTCTTATCGCCAGCCAGAGGAATATTTCTCTTATCGCCGTGAGCCAAAAACAGGGCGTATGGCAACATTCGTGTTTATGGCATGAAAATGTTAAACTTAACTGAATTTTTTGGCTTTTGAGCGTTATGTCCCTATCTTCCAAATCTATTGCGATTGTTTATCACAGTCCTTATGGACACACGGCTAAAGTGGCAAATTTTATTGCCGATGGTGCGCGAGAAACTGGTGTTCAGGTGCATATGATGAATGTCGAACATATAGACTGGGATGTGCTTGATGCCGCAGATGCAATTATCTTTGGTTGTCCGACCTATATGGGTAGCCTGACCTCTGCCATGAAGCTGTTTATGGAGCAATCCTCTAAACGCTGGCTGGCACGTAGCTGGCAGGGTAAACTGGCCGCAGCCTTTACCAATGGTGGCGGACTTAGTGGTGACAAGCTGGCGGTCCTGCAGCAAATCAACCTGTTTGCCATGCAGCACGGTATGCTCTGGAGTGGCTTGCCATTAATGCCGACAGGTCGTGCAGTGACGGACCTGAACCGGATGTCGAGCTTTTTGGGTTTAATGACCCAGTCGGATAATGCCCCGGTTGAAGTCACTCCACCTGAGGGCGATTTAAAAACCGCGTTCTGGTTTGGGGAATATATTGCCCTGACTCTGGCGCGACTAAATACCCTTGCTTAAAGCCATAAAAAAACCTCCAAATGCGGAGGTTTTTTTATATTCAACTTTTAATCCATTATTTATGGAAAATTCGCGCTTTATCACGTTGCCAGTCACGGTCTTTTTCGGTGGCACGTTTGTCATGAAGCTGCTTACCTTTGACCAGAGCAATTTCCAGCTTGGCATGTGGACCTTTCCAGTAGCAGGCCAGTGGAACGCAGGAATAACCTTTCTGGTTAATCGCACCCATCAACTTTTCAATTTCACGGCGATTCAGCAACAGTTTGCGGGTACGGGTTGCTTCAGGCACCACATGGGTCGAAGCACTTAACAAGGGCTGAACCTGTGCACCAAACAAGAACGCTTCACCATTTTTAAAGGTAATATAACTTTCTACAATGGTCATGCGACCAGCGCGCATTGATTTGACTTCCCAGCCTTTTAATGAAAGCCCCGCTTCAAATTTCTCTTCAATAAAATAATCGTGGCGGGCACGTTTATTCAGTGCAATGGTACCGCCATTATTTTTTTTTACTACAATAGATGCTTTCGCCATAATCTGATACTTCCAAACGTGCTGCTATTGTACCGCAACTAGAAATAAGGTGAAGTTTTTTAAATTAATGAGGATTATTCACCAAAAAAACAAGTTTTTGCTAAAATAAGATTCTACATAACAAACAGAGTACAAATGGATGTCTAAAACTCGTGTGATTTATCCGGGGACTTTTGATCCAATTACCAATGGACATATTGATTTGGTAACCCGCGCAGCGCGAATGTTTGATGAAGTCGTGGTAGCCATTGCCATCGGTCATCATAAAAATCCGGTATTTAGTCTGGAAGAGCGTGTCGCATTGGCGAAAGAGTCATTGAGTCATTTGGACAATGTTGAATTTGTAGGCTTTGACGGTTTGCTCGTCAATTTTTTCCGTGAGCAAAAGGCGACTGCTGTATTGCGTGGTTTGCGGGCAGTATCTGATTTTGAGTACGAATTTCAGCTGGCAAATATGAACCGTCAGCTGGACTCCCACTTTGAAGCGGTATTTTTAACTCCTTCAGAACAATATTCTTTTATTTCATCCACTTTGGTGCGTGAAATTGCTCGATTAAGAGGTGATGTAACCAAGTTTGTACCACCAAACGTGGTTGCGGCCTTCGAGCGTAAACTTCAACAAGGTTGGTAGCGTGTCTTTATATATCACCGATGAATGTATTAACTGTGATGTCTGTGAACCTGTATGCCCGAATGAGGCCATCTATATGGGTGAACTCATTTATGAGATTCATCCAGACCTATGTACAGAGTGCGTCGGACATCATGATCAACCACAGTGCCAGTTGTTCTGTCCGGTGGATTGTATTCCACTGGATCCGAATCATGTCGAAACGCAGGAACAGCTGCAAGCCAAGTATGAAAAACTGACTGCTCAAAAAACATCAAGCAATTAGTCTCGATATTTGATACTATGCCGCTCGAAGTGAGCCAGACGATCGCTGCTGTGGAAATCTCCGTGATTGAAGCAGGGGAGGAAAGTCCGGGCTTCATAGGGCAAGGTGCCAGGTAACGCCTGGGCGGTGCAAACCGACGGCAAGTGCAGCAGAGAGAAGACCGCCTTCATTATGTTTTCGAGCAATCGGAATCGGAGGTAAGGGTGAAAGGGTGCGGTAAGAGCGCACCGCATGGCTGGTAACAGTTCATGGCGAGGTAAACCCCACCGGAAGCAAGACCAAATAGGAATCCATTAGGCATGGCCCATGCTGGATTCGGGTAGGTCGCTTGAGCGCATGAGTGATTGTGCGCCTAGAGGAATGATCGTTCACGACAGAACCCGGCTTATCGGCTCACTTCAACAAATTTTGATCAAACAGCACAATATGGGGTTGACGTGATTTACAGAAAATCCCATAATGCGCGCACAGTTTAAGGCTATGTAGCTCAGTTGGTTAGAGCACCGCACTCATAATGCGGGGGTCACAAGTTCAAGTCTCGTCATAGCCACCATATTCTGAAAAAACCCGCTCCGATTGAGTGGGTTTTTTTATGCCTTTAAAAATTAAAATGAATATAATGAATGAATTGTAAACGAATGAAATTTAATAAAATGACTATAGATCAAATAAATTGGCAGAAAGATAATTTTGAGAATATTCAAACTGCTTGGGATGGTGATTTGTGGGATCGCCGTCGTTTAGGTGAACAATTAGAACGTTATGTGGATCGTTTGCAATGTGGCGCTGTATTAGCTTTGGATGCACGTTGGGGTGAGGGGAAAACGTGGTTTGTTCGGCATTGGGCAAAGCATTTATCTGATACAGAACATGATGTTATTTATTTAGATGCCTTCGCAAATGATTATTTAGATGATCCTTTCTTAACGATTGCAGCAGAGATTAGCCAAGCTTTTAAAGATTCTGATGAAATTGGTATTGAAGAGATTAATGATTTTAATTCAAAGACTGCCTCGGTTTTAATTTCTCTAGCAGCTGTAATACCAATGATTGCAGCTAAAGCTGGAATGCACTGGATAGGTTTAGGTGGAGCAGGCGAGACAATAAAAGCAGTTTATGATGAGGGAAAGGATGTTTTTGATGTTGCTAGTGAGGAAGTAGCATCTAAAGTAAAAGAGCAAATAGAAAAGAAAATTGAAAATCATCATATAGAAAAACAAACGATTCAGGATTTTAAGAAAGAACTAGCCGAACTTGCTGCTCAATTAGAAAAACCTTTAGTTTTTATTATTGATGAGTTAGATCGCTGTCGCCCCGATTTTGCAATTCGTCTAATTGAAAGAATTAAGCACTTTTTTGATATTCCAAAAATTGTTTTTGTTTTAGTAATGAATAAGCCACAATTATTACAATCTATCAAAAGTGTGTATGGTTATGAAGCAGAGATGAATGGTGATTATTTAGAAAAATTTATTGATTTTACAGTACATCTTTCTTCAGAAAAGTGTGAAAAAAATTATGAAAATATTATCAAAGAACAACTCTTTCGAATAGGAGAGTTGGCTAATAAAGATGAAGTGAACGAGTTCTATTTTTGGGTTTTAGCTTTGCAATTAGAGAAAAAATTAAATCCGCGTGAGTTAGTTAAAAAGCTAAATCAATATGCTTTATTAAGGACAAATGAAACTAACAAGAATTTAATTCTTATTAGCCTAATGATGACACCGTTAACAGTACAACATGATTATATTAGGTATTTTGAAATAATTATTAAAATCTTATCTAATAATCTGTATTTAAATAAGAGGGATTTTATGAAAAAACATAACCTTAATTTAAATTTTGATACTAAGTTTGATGCAATTACTGATACTACATGGGTGCGAGATATATTGAAATGGGATTATAAAGTTGAAGATTTTTTTATGAGTAGCTTTATTCATGAGCATCATAATATTGAGCGAATTAGAGATGATGCTAGTTGG
Source organism: Acinetobacter lwoffii (assembly GCF_024129855.1). Taxonomy (GTDB): domain Bacteria; phylum Pseudomonadota; class Gammaproteobacteria; order Pseudomonadales; family Moraxellaceae; genus Acinetobacter; species Acinetobacter lwoffii_L. Next base: position 123,213 of record NZ_JAMXXC010000002.1, on the reverse strand, counting down.
AAAGAAAGCAAGTACATAGAGTATTTGTCTGCATTTTCAATAAGCCCTTTGAATAAAACTAGTGATTTTATTGAATCTTTGATGAATTATATAAAAACTGGACTGTAATTTTATGAATTAGATATAAAATTTACCAAGCTAACCACATCATCCGTCTGCAACTGTTCACGCATTTTTAAAAACTGCTTTTCATCTATATTGTAAACTTGGAGGGAAAGCAGTTTTTCTATATCTTCTTGTGGAAAACGATATTTAATAATTTTAGCAGGTACACCACCGACAACTGCATATGGTGGCACATCTTTGGTCACGACTGCGCCTGTCGCCACTACCGCGCCTTCACCAAGGTTCACACCCTGCATAATCAAAGCGCGTGAGCCAATCCAACAGCCATCGCCAATAATAGTATCGCCAGCAGGTACAAAACTGCGTGTATCGAATGGAAACGCTGAAATCCAGTCGGTACGGTGGAGTTGATTGCCACCCATCATAATCACGCACTCAGCACCAAAACAGACAAAATTACCGATATAGAGCTGGTCGATGGGCTTCTCAGACGTTGCAGGCCTGTCATGTAAATAACGCACTACACAACGCTCAAACCCCTGATCCCAATAGGCCGAATAATACGAATAATTCCCTTTGATATGAATGTTGGGATTCTTCACCGTTTTTGAGATGAACTCGAATTCACACCAGTGATTCACAGGAGAATTAATTAACTTTTCAGACATGAGGAGGCTATAACCACAAGGAATGCATCATTATACCGAATTGGACTTTAAGCTGAATCAACAATCTTAATTCAGCCAGTGAATCGAATATTAAAGCACGTGCTGACCTTGCTTAAGTGCTACGAGGAATACGGGCAATCACTTTAATTTCAAAATCAAAACCTGCCAGCCAAGTCACGCCCACCGCAGTCCAGTTTGGGTAAGGCTTTTGATTAAACACTTGTTGTTTAACTTTCATAATACTTTCAAACTGCCGTTCGGGGTCAGTGTGAAAAGTAGTGACATCGACAATATTGTCGAAGCTACAACCAGCCGCTGCCAATGTTGCAGCTAAGTTTTCAAAAGCCCGTTCTACCTGCTTCTCAAAATCTGGTTCAGGCGAGCCATCTTCACGGCTACCGACCTGACCAGAAACGAAGAGTAAATCTTACGATTTAATTGCAGCAGAATAACCATGCTGTTTATACAGGGCATGGCGGTCTTGGGGAAATATCGCAGTTCTAGTCATGACTATCCTCATTCAATATCTAATTTATAAGTGAGTGAAAGCAATTTAACTTTCACATACGCATCGTATGTAAACATAATTGACATACGGCCCGTATGTCAATTAAAATTTTTGTGATGATGAGGTAAAGTAATTCATGTCTGTTCGTGAACAAAAAATGGCGGAAACCCGCAAGAAACTGATTGAAGTGGCACGTCGTACGTTTGCAGAATATGGTTATGCAGACACTTCAATGGATAAGCTCACGGCAGAAGCAGGGCTGACCCGTGGAGCGTTGTATCATCATTTTGGTGATAAAAAAGGCTTGTTTGCTGCAGTGGTCGACCAGATCGATTCGGAAATGGCTTCATCTGCCCAGCAGCATCTGGAGCAGCCTGCTGATCTGTGGGAAGGATTGATGCTAGAAGGGCGGACCTATATTCAAAATGCCTTAAATCCGGAATTCCAGCGCATTGTGCTGCGTGACGGGCCGGCTGTGCTGGGCGATCCTGCACATTGGCCAAGTCAAAACAGATGTTTGCAGTCCACGCGTGAATGTGTTGAACAATTATTGGCAGTAGACCGAATTAAAACAGTTGATCCAGAAGCTGCTGCGATATTTTTAAATGGTGCAGCAATGAATGCAGCCCTCTGGGTGGCTTCTAGCGAACATCCTGAGCAGGTACTCCCTGAGGCTTTACATGCATTTAATTTATTTGCATCGGGGTTTTTAAAAGAAGCCCAGAGCTAATTCGTTTGTAGGAAGCAGATAAAGGTAAAAAACCCCTCAATCGAGGGGCTTTAAATTAAACAGCTTTAAATTTTAAAGATATTCAACTTTCACAATTTCGTATTCAACTTCACCGTTTGGTGTATTGATTTTCACATCGTCGCCTTCGTTTTTACCTAAAAGACCACGTGCAATTGGCGAGTTCACAGAGATCTTGTTAATCTTAAAGTCTGCTTCGTCATCACCTACAATTTTATAGGTTTTCTGTTCTTCAGTATCCAGATTTTCAATCGTGACCGTTACACCAAAAACCACACGACCATTTTGTTCAAGTTCTTTTACGTCGATCACCTGAGCTGCACCCAGTTTGCCTTCGATGTCCTGAATACGACCTTCACAGAAGCCTTGCTGTTCACGTGCTGCATGGTATTCTGCATTTTCTTTTAAGTCGCCGTGTTCACGCGCTTCTGCAATTGAAGCTGTGATACGTGGACGATCCACTGTTTTCAGTTGGTGTAATTCTTTCTCTAAGGCAATTTTGCCTTCAGGTGTCATAGGATAACGTTGCATGTTGTCCCTCAAAAGTCAGTTGAAAGATATAGAATCTATAAATAAAAAAAGCCCGCCACCAAGAAGGTAGCGGGACTTCTTGGAAGCGAATTAACCTTTAGTTAGGTCTTGCAAACGATATACATCCATTGGCAATTTAATTGCTAAAGCTTGGCATACTGCATCCGCACCATTCAATGTAGTTGTGTTATACACTTTACCTTGAAGTGCTGAACGACGGATCGAGAATGAGTCTTCTTGTGCCTTTTTGCCTTCAGTCGTGTTAATCACAAGGTGGATTTCGCCGTTTTTGATACGGTCTACAATGTTAGGACGACCTTCAGTCACTTTATTGACACGTTCACATTCAAGACCAGCATCGCTAATCACTTTAAATGTACCATCAGTTGCAAGAATCTTGAAGCCTAGGTCAATCAATTGTTTTGCGATACCCGCCGCGCGTGGTTTATCTGAGTCACGTACAGAGATAAATGCGTGTTTCACTTCGCCTTCAGTTGGAAGACCGGGTAAACGCTCGTTTGCACCTAAAACAGCTTTATAGAACGCTTCACCAAATGTTTTACCCACACCCATCACTTCGCCAGTCGATTTCATCTCAGGGCCAAGGATCGGGTCAACACCAGGGAATTTGTTGAACGGGAACACGGCTTCTTTGACAGAGAAGTGCTCAGGAATAATCTCGGTAGTAAAGCCTTGCGACTCAAGAGATTGACCCGCCATACAACGTGCAGCCACTTTTGCTAAAGATTCGCCGATACACTTAGAAACGAATGGCACAGTACGTGATGCACGTGGGTTCACTTCCAGGATATAAACGTCTTCACCTTTAACCGCAAACTGAACGTTCATCAAACCGATTACGCCAAGCTCTTTTGCCATAGCCACGGTTTGACGACGCATTTCGTCCTGAATCTCTTTAGATAGAGAGTAAGGAGGAATCGAACATGCTGAGTCACCTGAGTGAATACCCGCTTGTTCAATGTGCTGCATGATGCCGCCAATCACCACGTCTTTACCGTCAGATACGCAGTCTACGTCAACTTCGATCGCATCATCTAAGAAACGGTCAAGCAGAACAGGTGCTTCGTTTGATGCTTGAACCGCATCACGTAAGTAGCGTTTGAGTTCTTCATCGTTGTACACGATTTCCATCGCACGACCACCAAGCACGTAAGAAGGACGTACCACTAATGGATAGCCTACTTTAGACGCTTCAGCCATACCTTCTTCAGCAGATTTTACAATGCTGTTGTTTGGTTGACGAAGTTGCAGACGTTGAATCATTTGCTGGAAACGTTCACGGTCTTCTGCACGGTCAATCGCATCAGGCGATGTACCGATAATTGGCGCACCGGCTTCTTCTAAAGCGCGTGCCAATTTCAAAGGTGTTTGACCACCGTACTGAACGATAATGCCTTTAGGCTTCTCGATACGAACGATTTCAAGCACGTCTTCAAGCGTGATCGGTTCGAAGTACAAACGATCTGAAGTGTCGTAATCCGTTGAAACTGTTTCAGGGTTACAGTTCACCATGATGGTTTCATAACCATCTTCACGCATAGCCAGGGCAGCGTGTACACAGCAGTAATCGAACTCGATCCCTTGACCAATACGGTTAGGGCCACCACCGATCACCATGATCTTGTCTTTCGCAGACGGATTGGCTTCACATTCTTCATCGTAAGTTGAGTACATGTAGGCTGTATCAGATTCGAATTCTGCAGCACATGTATCGACACGTTTGTAAACTGGCGTTACGCCCAGGTTCCAACGGTGTTTACGGAATTGCTTTTGTGAAATACCCATCAAGTCCGCAATGCGAAGATCTGACAAACCTTTACGTTTGAACGAACGGATGTTATCCGCATTCAAGTGGCCAAAACCTAAAGTTTTGATTTGGTTTTCAGTTTTGATGATGTCTTCGATTTGAATCAAGAACCAGCGGTCGATGTTCGTTGCAGCGAATACTTCGTCTAAAGTAAAGCCGTGACGGAATGCGTCGCCCACGTACCAAATACGCTCTGGACCTGGCACTTTAAGTTCTTGCAAGATCTTGTCGCGCGCACCTTCAGCACCCACTTCAATTTTTTCGTCAAAACCAGAAGCACCCACTTCAAGACCACGAAGGGCTTTTTGTACAGATTCCTGGAAGTTACGACCAATCGCCATCACTTCACCGACAGATTTCATCTGTGTGGTTAAAGTCGCATCAGCTTGTGGGAATTTCTCGAAGTTAAAACGAGGAATCTTGGTTACAACGTAGTCGATTGCAGGTTCGAACGATGCAGGTGTTGTACCGCCAGTGATGTCGTTTTTCAACTCATCAAGCGTATAACCCACAGCCAGTTTCGCAGCGATTTTCGCAATCGGGAAACCAGTTGCTTTAGAAGCAAGGGCAGATGAACGTGATACACGTGGGTTCATCTCGATTACAACCATGCGGCCAGTATTTGGGCAAATACCGAACTGTACGTTAGAACCACCAGTTTCAACACCAATTTCACGTAGTACAGCTAAAGAAGCGTTACGTAGTAACTGGAATTCTTTGTCTGTAAGCGTTTGAGCAGGGGCAACAGTGATTGAGTCACCAGTGTGTACGCCCATTGGGTCAAAGTTTTCAATCGTACATACGATGATACAGTTGTCGTTTTTGTCACGAACAACTTCCATCTCGTACTCTTTCCAACCAATTAAAGATTCATCGATCAATAATTGTTTAGTCGGAGAAAGATCGAAACCGCGTTCACAAATTTCGATGAATTCTTCTTTGTTGTAAGCGATACCGCCACCAGAACCACCCATGGTGAATGATGGACGGATAATTACTGGGAAGCCGAAACGTGCTTGAATTTCTAAAGCATGTTCCATTGACTCAGCAACGTCAGCTTTTGGACATTCAAGACCAATTTTACGCATTGCCTGGTCAAACAGTTTACGGTCTTCAGCTTTTTCAATTGCTTCTTTGGTCGCACCGATCAATTCAACATTGAATTTTTCTAAAATGCCGTGCTCATCAAGGGCAAGGGCACAGTTCAATGCAGTTTGACCACCCATGGTCGGAAGAACAGCATCTGGGCGTTCTTTCTCAATAATCGCTGCAACAGTTTGCCAAGTAATTGGCTCAATATAAGTTGCATCTGCCATGGTTGGGTCGGTCATGATGGTCGCTGGGTTCGAGTTGACCAAAATAACGCGGTAGCCTTCTTCACGAAGGGCTTTACATGCTTGAGCACCTGAGTAGTCAAACTCACATGCTTGACCGATGACAATCGGACCAGCACCAATAATCAAGATGCTTTTAATGTCAGTACGTTTAGCCATGATGCTTCCTTAATTACTTCTTAGATGCTTCGATAAGTTCGATGAAATGATCGAACAATGGTGCGCAGTCATGTGGACCCGGGCTTGCTTCAGGGTGACCCTGGAAGCTGAACGCAGGTTTGTCTGTACGATGAATACCTTGGTTGGTGCCATCAAACAGTGAGCGATGCGTTACACGCAACACATCAGGCAGATTGCTTTCATCGACTGCGAAGCCATGGTTTTGAGAAGTAATCATCACTGTACCATTATCTAGATTTTGTACAGGATGGTTAGCACCGTGGTGGCCGTGAGGCATTTTTAAAGTTTTAGCACCACTTGCAAGCGCAAGAATCTGGTGACCCAGACAGATACCAAATACTGGAATTTCAGTAGTTTCTACAATTGTTTTTACAGCTTCAATTGCGTAGTCACATGCAGCCGGATCGCCAGGGCCGTTCGAAAGGAACACGCCATCTGGATTCAGTGCAAGTACATCAGCAGCAGGAGTTTGCGCCGGCACAACAGTCAGTTTACAACCGCGGTCTGCGAGCATACGTAAGATGTTGGTTTTGACACCGTAATCGTATGCAACAACATGGAATTTAGCTTCTGGTTGAGAGAAACCTTTGCCTAATGTCCAAGAGCCTTCAGTCCATTCAAAACCTTCAGGGTCGCAACATTCTTTTGCCAGGTCTAAACCGTTTAAACCACTAAATGCACGTGCTTTTTCAAGCGCTTCAGCTTCAGTGATATTTTCGCCAGCAAGGATACAGCCATTTTGCGCACCTTTGTCACGTAAGATACGTGTCAGTTTACGCGTGTCGATATCCGCAATTGCCACAACATTGTGTTGTACCAAATATTCAGCTAATGATTGGGTTGAACGGAAGTTACTGTGCAGTAAAGGCAGGTCACGAATGATCAATCCGTTCGCCCAAACCTTATGAATACGACCTGATTCAGTGTCTTCTTCATTACAGCCTGTGTTACCGATATGAGGGTAAGTCAGTGTCACAAGTTGCTGTGCATAACTCGGGTCAGTCAAAATTTCTTGATAGCCAGTCATGGCAGTGTTGAAAACGACTTCACCAGTCGTACTACCCGATGCGCCAATCGAAGTACCTTTAAAGATAGTTCCGTCGGCAAGGGCTAAAATTGCTGGGGTGCTCAAACCAAAGCTCCTGAAATTTAGGCTGTAAAAAAGCGAGAAGACGAAAAAAAAGGAAGGCTATTTTTTAAACCTACCCTCCTATGTCTGCTCGCTTGAACTTAACACGGCATTATACGCAGAATGCCCCCCAAAGTCCAACGGCTTTGCAGCGAAAGTATGAGATAAATGGCTTGCTTTTTGCATGGAAGTCTGTTTTGTAAGCAATGTGAAAAAATGTAAGCAATTAATAATTGTTAGACAAATCAAATCTTAATTTTTATCAAATCTACTAATATAGTTTAGTCGATATAACAATAGGAACAAGACAAATGGCTACAGCACCTAAATCTACTACATCTAAAAAAATTACTCCGAGCGTGGTGACTGAAACTGCCGAGAAGCTTGAAAAAGTAGCAGTCGAGGCTAAAGATCAGGCAATTGAAACCATCGAGGAAAGTAAGGAAAAGCTTGAAGTTGAAGCCAAACAGTTAAGCGATACTGTGCAGGAACAATTGCGTCAATTTAAGCAGGAAGTGTTACAGCGTATTGATACTTTGAAGGAGCAGATTTTCGGTTCGCAGAAAGAATTAACCGAATTGAAAAGCTTTATCAAGACAGAATTCAACGCTGTCGTCGAAGACTTATCCAATCTGGGTAAAGAGCTGAAAGAAGATGTCAGTCAGATTTCGACCAAGCATAAGGAACATCTGACCGATACTTTTAAACGTTCTAAGGATAGTACCGTTGAAGTACTGAAAAAAGTCAAACCCGTGGTGAAAACAGAGAGCTCGGACAAAAGTCCTGAGCTGAAAAGTTAGGCTGCGCTGAAAGGCCGCTATTTAAAAAGGAGAACAATCAAATGTTCTCCTTTGTCTTTATGCAGCAAAACGGACTCACAATAACAATTAGAGGGGGTCACGATGCAACAGCATTTTGTAGGTGTACTTATTTTACTGATATTGATCATGCTACTGAATCTGGAAAGCGGATTGGGGCGCATACTTTATCTAGGTGTAATCGTATTATGTCTGGGAGTACTGGGACTGGTGTTTGTGACCATTCTTCTGATGATCATTACTTTTGCTTTTATTCTTTATGCTGCTGTGAAATCCATTCAGGAACAGCATCATCTGCATCATTAAAATATGAACGTTGAAAACGATAAAAAATCTAAAATAATTACATAGAGGATCAATCATTGTTGAGCAATAAACAAAAACGTGAGACTTTAAGTCTCACGTTTTATTCGCCTGTTACACTTTAAATGGCTGATGCACAGCGTCAATCTATTTAAAACACATGTAACCAGTCACGTTTATTATGAAAATCTGCCTGAGGACTACTATGCTGCATGGCATAGTATTGATCACCCTGCGAGGTTTTTAAAACAGCAGATAAACCCAGGAACAAGTTTTCCCACTTCAGTTTATGTGTTGCCATAAAATCAGTCAGATCCACACTGACATTAAGACCATAATGCGTACGTTTGAGTTGATTCAGCTCAATATCATCCGCAGCTTGCGGTGGCATATCTTCAGGATAACGGTATTCTTCAAATTGATAAGCCTGCCAGGCCTGAGAAGGGGAAAGATTAATCTCACGATAAAAATCTTCACCCTGAACCCCAATAAAAATTTCAAAGCAGGTCTGTTCCCACAAGAAATCCTGACGGGGATGTGCAGCTACCATGTCTGGCCACAGGATGTAATGATTTGGATCGCGGATCCAGAAGCCCACATTTAAACTACATGGACCTTGCTGTTCAATGGCAGCAACCAGAGAGATGGCCTGAAAACGGCGATCAAATGCGCTAAGTTCGTAACTTGCCATAAGTCCTGTACTTAGTTAGACAAATGAGCGAAACGAACAAGATTGGACAATTTTTGGTTCTGTTTTGCCGCTTTCTTATAAAGAAGTGCAATTTTACCAATAGTTTGAACCACTTCAGCACCAGTCGCTTCTGAAATTTCAGCAATCAGCGCTGCACGCGCTTCACGATCTTCAGCGACAATTTTAACTTTAATCAGTTCGTGATCGTTTAAAGCACGCGCTAATTCTTCGATGACATTTTCCGTCAGACCTTTGTCACCTAGCATCACGACTGGGTTAAGTGTATGTCCGATTTGACGTAAACGCTTACGTTCCTGAATAGATAAAGCCGCCATGAGAGATAACCTGAATTTTAAAACGGCTTAGTATAGCAAAAGCAAAAAATAAACGCTGTAAATTATCAGGAAATAATCATATTCAATCTGTCCACGGAGAGAGCAAAAGCCTTAGATTTAGATACACATGTATACTGCAAAATAAGTCTTTTTCACGTACAATTAATAATGAGACATTTTTTTATTTAGAGAGTTATGGCTACACGCATTACCAACCAAAAGTTATCTAAAAGTAGTCGTGATTGGATGAGAGAGCATTTAGACGATCCTTATGTGAAAAAGGCACAAAAGGAAGGCTATCGTGCGCGTGCAGCATATAAGCTCTTAGAAATGCAAGAAAAGTATAAAATCATTAAACCTGGTATGACTGTGGTCGACCTGGGCGCAGCGCCAGGCAGCTGGTCACAGATTGCCGGTAAACTTGTTGGCGATAAGGGTTTATTGATTGCATCTGATATTTTACCAATGGATGCTTTACCAGATGTCACTTTTCTGCAAGGTGACTTCCGTGAAGAAGAAGTTTTCCAAAAACTGCTAGAAATTTTAGATGGTCGTACTGTAGACGTTGTAATTTCAGATATGGCCCCCAATACATCAGGTAATAAGGCTGTAGATCAACCGCGTCAGATTTACTTGTGTGAACTTGCACTGGATTTTGCCAATAAGGTGCTAGGCCCTAAAGGTCAATTTGTGGTAAAAGTTTTCCAAGGCTCAGGTTTTGACGAATTCCGTAAGCAAGTGGTTGATAGTTTTGATATTCTGAAAACATCTAAACCCTTGGCATCACGTGCTCGCTCTAAAGAAGTTTTCCTGATCGGGCAGGGACGCAAGAAGGCTTTAAAATAAGTCTACTTGCCAAGTCGTTAAAAATTGTGCATTTTGTACGTTTTCAGATAATTGTAAGTTGATTTACAGCTTAAGTATTAAGGTCACCCTGAACAGGGCATGATCAAATTAGATTGGAATGGGAATAAAGCTTTGAGCGATCTTTTTAAGAATGCCGTATTGTGGCTCGTGATACTGGGTGTGCTGGTGTTAATCTTCAGCAACGTCAGTGACCGCAATCAACCGACTACAATGAACTACTCAGAGTTTGTTGCCGCGGTCAATGCTGGCCAAATTAAACAAGTTGTGATTGACGGCGAAAGAATCCGTGGCGAAAAATCGAACGGTTCAGAGTTTGAAAGTATCCGTCCGGCAGTTCAGGATCCTGAACTGATGCCAAGCCTGATTAAAAATAATGTTGTGGTTGAAGGTGAAGCACCACAACGTCAAGGCTTGCTCATGCAGTTGCTTATTGCAAGTTTCCCTGTACTTTTAATCATTTTGTTATTCATGTTCTTTATGCGCAACATGGGTGGCGGTGCAGGTGGTAAAAACGGCCCAATGAGTTTTGGTAAATCTAAAGCCAAAATGCTGTCTGAAGACCAGATTAAAGTCACTTTCACTGATGTTGCTGGTTGTGACGAAGCCAAGCAAGAAGTCGTTGAAATCGTAGATTTCCTGAAAGATCCAACCAAATTTAAACGTCTGGGTGCGAGTATTCCACGCGGTGTGTTAATGGTCGGTCCTCCAGGTACGGGTAAAACCCTACTTGCCAAAGCCATTGCCGGTGAAGCGAAAGTTCCATTCTTTAGTATTTCAGGTTCTGACTTCGTTGAGATGTTTGTCGGTGTCGGTGCATCCCGTGTTCGTGACATGTTCGAACAGGCGAAACGTCATGCGCCATGTATCATCTTTATTGATGAGATTGATGCAGTCGGTCGTCATCGTGGTTCAGGTACTGGTGGTGGTCACGATGAACGTGAACAGACACTGAACCAGATGCTGGTTGAAATGGACGGCTTTGAGGGCAATGAAGGCATTATCGTGATTGCTGCAACCAACCGTGCAGATGTACTGGATAAAGCACTTCTTCGTCCAGGCCGTTTTGACCGTCAAGTTGTGGTTGGTTTGCCAGACATTAAAGGTCGTGAACAAATCCTGAATGTACATTTGAAAAAATTGCCTTCAGTGACAGGTGTGGATGTTAAAGTTCTTGCACGTGGTACACCGGGCTTCTCGGGTGCGCAATTAGCAAACCTGGTGAATGAAGCTGCTTTATTTGCTGCACGCCGTAACAAAAACACCGTCGATATGCATGACTTTGAAGATGCAAAAGACAAGCTGTATATGGGGCCTGAGCGTAAATCGATGGTACTTCGTGATGAAGAGCGTCGTGCGACGGCTTATCATGAAGCAGGGCATGCGATTGTTGCTGAAAGCTTGCCAGGTACAGATCCTGTGCATAAGGTGACAATCATGCCACGTGGCTGGGCTTTAGGTGTTACCTGGCAGCTGCCTGAATTTGACCAGACCAGCCATTACAAAGACAAAATGTTGAATGAACTTTCGATTTTGTTTGGTGGCCGTATTGCTGAAGAAGTCTTCATTAACCAGATGTCGACCGGCGCTTCAAATGACTTCGAACGTGCAACCAAAATGGCACGTGCAATGGTGACCAAATATGGTATGTCGGACAAACTCGGTGTCATGGTCTATGAAGAAGATGCACAGCAATCTTTCATGGGCAGTATTGGTAGCCGCAGTATTTCGGAAACCACACAACTAGAAGTCGATCGTGAAATTCGTCGAATTCTAGATGAGCAATATAAAATCGCACGCGATATCTTGGAAAGCAAAAAAGATATTGCCCATGCGATGGTGAAAGCCTTGATGGAATGGGAAACCATTGATCGTGATCAAATCCGTGACATCATGGAAGGTCGTGAGCCTCAGCCACCAAAAGTCTATGTTGCAGATAATCCTGTGATTGATGTAACGCCAGATGATGGTCCGTTGACTCCTCCGCCATTGCCAGCGAACTAAGTTCAATAAAAAAACCACCTTCGGGTGGTTTTTTTATGCTTGTCATTTTTGTCATATCTTTTTGAATGTTATATTGAGCTATTAAAAATGAATAAGAAAAACAAAAATGAATATACCTGTGCTGGAATCCAGTGTTTACCAGCTTCGTCTTGAACCGTTGAGCTGGGAACATTTTTCTGATTTAGCCATCGCATGCGCTGAAGAAAATTTAGGCGAGATTTTATATAACTCAGTGCCTTATCTGCATAACTTAAAAAAATATTTTTCGCAGGCCTTTGAACAGCAAGCTCAAGGTGAAAGGATGGCTTTTGCTGTGATCGATTTAAACTCCGGTCAAGCAATTGGAACTACCAGTTATCATGATATTAAGACGGAAATTCCACGTTTTGAAATTGGTTATACCTGGTATGCCAAGGGCTATCACAGAACTTATGTAAATCGCGCATGTAAGTATCTCTTGTTAAGACATGCTTTTGAAAGTTTAAACGTTCAGGTTGTCGGCTTTCGGACTGATCACTTGAATCTTCCTAGCCAGAAAGCGATTGAAGGAATAGGTGCCAAGCGGGATGGCATTATCAGGTGTCATATGCTGCGTAAAGATGGACAGACTATTCGAGATAGCTACATCTATAGTATTTTAGAAAGTGAATGGTCAGATGTGAAAACATTATTACAAACTAAGATGATGCAATATTCCCGAAATAATTACTTCGAAATCTAGGTCCTGGCCTTATTCATCTTTGCTTTAATTAACTATCCATAAGACAATATCGGGGTTATTTTAAGTGAGTATTGAATCATGCAGCTGATGCCTTTGTTACCACATGTATGGACATTTGGTGATTTAAAATTGGACTTATCCCAGCCGCATGTAATGGGGATTCTCAATGTCACCCCGGATTCTTTTAGTGATGGTGGCTGGCATAATCAAAAAGAAGATGCAGTCGCCCGCGCACTGGAAATGATGGCTGAAGGCGCAACCGTCATCGACATTGGGGGTGAATCGACCCGTCCAGGTGCAGCAGCAGTAGAAGTGGAGGAAGAAATTCGCCGCGTGGTGCCTGTGGTTGAAGCTTTATCCAAACATAATATCATTCTCTCGATTGATACGTCGCAACCTGAAGTCATACGCGCAGCAGTTCAGGCCGGAGCGCATATCTGGAATGATGTCCGTGCTTTGACTCGGCCGAATGCATTGCAGACCGCAGCAGAGCTGAATATTCCAGTGATCATCATGCATATGCGCGGTGAACCGACCACCATGAACAATCTGGATCAATATGAAGATGTCACTGCTGATGTGATTCGTGAGTTATCCCAACGCGTTCAGGATGCCTTGGATGTGGGAGTGAAAGCGGAAAATATCATGATTGATCCAGGTTTTGGTTTCGCTAAAAATGCCCAGCAAAATCTCAAGCTGTTGCAAGAGTTTTATAAACTGACAGAAATGGGCTATCCGATTTTGTCTGCTTTATCTCGTAAACGCTTTATTGGGACAGTTCTAGATGGTGCAGCACCGCAAGAGCGTGCAATAGGTTCGGCAACAGCGCATTTGTTGAGTATTCAGCAGGGTGCATGTATGGTACGGGCACATGATGTTAAGGCTACAGCCGATGCGATTAAAGTCTGGCAAGCCATGCAAATGGCTTAGAAAGCGAGGCTGGGAAATCCCTACATTGGCAATGTTGTTTGGCTTTTAAGCAACAATATGCTATATAGGCACGCTTAGATTAGATAGTCATCCTTTAGAGTGCCTGTAATGTTTGCAGATTTACTTCTCCCCATGTTCGATGATGAGTATTATCCCGATATTCTGGTTGCTGAAATCAAGCAGCACATCGAACGTTTTGCCCAAAAAGTCGCTAAATCAGGTTTGTCAGATCAAGAGATTTATCAGCTTGCCAATCTGACTGTGGCTGATATTAATGTCATGAAACCTCAGTTTGAAGATCTGGATTCATCTCTGGATGATAGTGCTGCAGATTATATTGCCGAAGCCATGATGATGGTGGTGCAAGAACAAGGTCTGTTCGATATTGAAATGGAAGAGCTAATTACCAATCGTGAATGGTGATTTAAGAAAACCCTGCAGATGCAGGGTTTTTTATTGTCTATTGAAATAATCTTTAAAGTTATTAAAGCGAATCGAGCCTAATAATTGTTGCTCTTCATTCATGCATTGCTGATAAAGATTCTGGTAATAAGCCTGCAGATTTGACTGACCCTGAATCTGTTGTGGTGTTTTGGATCTGGACTGTTGATAAGCCCAAAAAGCCAGTTGCCGGAGTTTCTGCAACCTGATTTGATCAATTGCACTACAGGAACTTTTAAATAAAGGTTCCAAGATCACAGCGCCAAAAGAGGATAGCGCTAAAATGATCATGCTGATAATAACCAGCACATCCGAATGAATCAGATAGAAGTTGAGCAATAAGCATAGAAAAATTGGAATTTGCAGATAGAGACAGTTTTGCAAATGCTGACTATAGGCTTTGGAGCTGAATTTCGCCTGATATTGTGCATACCAGATATAGGGATACAGTAGTGCCATCAGTACAATTAAGGTGACATTAAAGGCAATCGTGGCATTTTTAAAAAAATAATATTCCAGAAATACTGAGCTGATACTACAGGCTATACAGACCAGAAGAGACAGTAAATTAATCGCGATAACAAACTGGATATTTTGCAGGGCATTAAATTTGAAGCGGCTATAACGCAGCTTCAGGAAAAAAGCGTCTGGATGACGTAATTGTAATGTAGCGAGATCGAAGTGTTTTAATTCTGACATGGGGATTTCGCGTTAAAAGAATAAAATGCAGGCACAAAAAAACCAGCCTAATGCTGGATTTTTTATTGCACCATTTTAATAAATATTAAAATGGTGCCCGAGGCCAGACTCGAACTGGCACGCTTTGTGGGCGGGGGATTTTAAATCCCCTGTGTCTACCGATTTCACCACTCGGGCATGTGCGCAATAATAGAGGACGAAATAAAGCTTGGCAAGCAAATTTCTAAATGATTGCTTTCTTTTCAAGCAATTCCGTAGCTTCTATTCTAAAAACCAGCAAATCAACGTTTTTTAAAAGTCAATATTTGCAGATCTTTAAGACGACCAATGAAAAATGATAGAGGGAACTATGAATTCTCATCCAGATAGCTGTCGACATCTAGATGCTTGATCGTTTTACAATATTGATGCTCATATTTCAGTAGCCGCGTATATAACCCGGCAAAGTGATTTAATTGCTGTTTTAGTTCGGCATGCCGAGGATCATGGCTTGAATAAAAACGTAATTTTAGTCGGATCAGACAGGTCTGTTTATAAGCCCAAAAACAGATTTTACGTAATTGTTGTAGCTGATAGTGCTCAGTATTTTTGCTATTTTCCTTGAATAAATTTTCCCGATAAAAGCGCACAAAGCCAAAGCTCACGCCAAAGAAGAATAAGCTCCACATCAGCAAACTGCTTTGTATAAAGACCGGATTTAAGGCTTGCATCAGAATCACAATAGCCATCTTGATCGGGGTATGCCGTAATAATTGATACAGCGAATAAGAAGAATGCTGAATCTGGTACAGAATCAAGGTGAGACTCAACATCAGGAACAGTAGAATGGCCAACATGGCATAACTCTGCGCCTGAAATTCACTGATTTGCACAAAAGATTGCTGTACGAAATCTCCTAACATCAAACTGATGGGAACAAAAATCATGGCGGCCAAGGCCCAAGGAATTAAAAGCTTGGCTTTACCCCAGATTCCACGGATTTTAATCTGACTGTAAAACAGGTAATTTCCTTTAAATGCAGTCGGATATTGGCGCTTAAGTTGCTGTAGCAACAAAGTCACTTGCGTAGTGGGCATCATCCAGAGATTAATTTAATATATAGATGAAGCACTATAGTCGATTTTGCGCAAAATCGCAGAAGAAATGCAGTTTCAGAACGTAGCACTGTTTTAATCATGAAGATTTTAGTTTTTTAGCGACGAATTATGCGAAAATAGCCGATTCAAGATTTATTTTTTTAAGGACAGTTTATGACTGATCAATCTCCTCAGGCGTTAAGCGACATCGAAATTTTAGACATCCTGCAAAGTATGAAAAAGGATGAGCTAAATACTGAGGCGCAAGCAGCAATTCGTCAGGGTGGTAAAGCTGGTCGTCAGGAAGCGCATAAAGCAGCCTTAGTAGCATTGAATCAGTCATTTGAAGACAAGTTTGTCGAAGCCGTATCTTTGGCTTTGGGTCTAAATGCAGCACAAATCAAAAAAATCCGTTATAAAAAAGACCGGATCCGTATTTTAAAAGCGCGCGGTATTGATTATATGGCAATTGATGGTGCTGAAACTGCACAGGTACTGTCACAAATTGCCCAAGCAATTGTGCGTGAAGATGCAATTGTCACCCATGACCTGCATAATATTTTCCCATTCTGGAAAGAAGGCTGGCCTATGGTGCAATTCGATAATGCCTACAAAATTTTAGAAGATGATATCCAGATTCACTATCAAGCCGTTCTTGAGGCTTTATTAGCAAAAATCTAAGCTGTAACTAGATATAAACAAAAGCATCTTCGGGTGCTTTTTTTAATCACGATACATCAGTGCAATCAGCCAACTGATGGGCAAAATAAATAAACGCCACCAGGTAATCAAGGGCCAATAAAAATACTCTCCAAATCTCAAGGTGGAGTCGAATCCTTGACGGCGACGTTCATGTGGGTAGGGAATAATGAAAACCGTTAAAGCCATCAGAATGATGGCTGAGAGTAAAAGCAGGGGATTCTGTTGTTTGGCAAAGAAGAAGTAAAACAAATACAAGGCTGAATAAAAAAACAGACATGCCAATAATGCAGAAATATTCATCACTCACCTTATGATTTTTTTATTAGAATAATTTTTACTATTTCTTAGAAGGAAGAACCAGACTAATCTGATTCTTCTTGAATAACTGAATTGGTTTCGATCAAGCGGGTCACCAGTAACTGGTCAATTTTAAAATGATCGACATCCACCACTTCAAACTTATAAGCCCCAAATATCACGGCATCTGCAGGACGTGGAATCTTGCGTAATTTATACATCATGAAGCCAGCGATGGTTTCATAATTTTCATCATCAGGCATTTCATCAATTTCAAGCGCATGCTTGATATCTTCAATCGGTGTACTGCCTTCAATCAACCAGGAATTATTGTCACGTTTAATAATTTGCTGATCTGCTTCAATAGGCGTCACCCAGTCACCCATCACGGTAATCATAATATCGGATAGGGTAATCACTCCGACTACCAGCGCATATTCATTAATGACGACGGCAAACTTTTCCTTGGTAGAGCGGAAACGATCCAGAACTTCCGATAAAGTCAAAGTATCAGGAATGGTCAACACATTACGGATGGTATTTTCATTGAGCTGCAGCAGCGACTGGTTGTTCAGAATACGCACCAGAATGTCTTTGGCATCGACATAGCCAATCACACTGTCGATGTCATTGCTACATACCAGAAACTTGGAGTAGGGATATTCTGCCAGCTTTTGCCGAATACTTTCTTCCGGTTCATTCAAGGTGAAGAACACCACATTTTCACGTGTGGTCATACTTGAAGGTACGTTACGCTCTTCAAGTTCAAATACATTTTCAATGAAATGGTGTTCCTGCTTCTGGAGTACACCGGCCTGTGCACCCGCATCCATCACTGCAGAAATATCATCAAAAGTAATATTGTCATCACGGATGGTATTTACTTTAAACAGACGGAACAGCATGTTGGCAATCGCGTTAATAAACCAGGCCAAAGGTTTACAGACTTTAATGAAAATCTGAATTGGCTCGATGACTGAGACTGCGATCTTTTCTGGCGCAATCATGGCTAGACGTTTCGGCATCAGGTCTGCAAATAAAATAAATAAAGAAGTGACGACCGTGAAGGAGAGCGCAAAGCTGATATTTTCAGCCCAAGGTCCCTGGTAAAAGCGGGAAACGAAATTATAAATATAAGGACGGAAGGCGCCTTCACCTAAAATACCGCCGAGAATGGCGACTGCATTTAAACCAATTTGAGAGGCTGCAAAGAAATCCGCAGAATTTTCTTGTAGATCTAAAACTTTTTGAGCGCGATGATCACCCGACTCAGCCAGAATTTTGAGTTTGACTTTGCGGGCACCTGCGAGGGCGATTTCAGTTAAAGATAAAAAACCGGCCCCCGTGATGAGTATTAAGATAATCACGATATTTTGTAAGAGGCTCACAAATCCACCTGTGGATGAATAGTATCTTGGGATATTTTTAACACAAAAAAAGACTTGAGGTGTAACAATGACATCTCAAGTCTTCGAAGTATAATCTTAAAAAATAAGAATTTAGAAGATTTTGAGTTTAATAATGTGAAAATTGAGAATTATTGCTCAGGAATTCACGGTTTTCTTCTTCAATCATCTGGCGGGCGACATATAAAATCAGCTGACGTAACCAGCGATGCGCCGGATGATGATGCAATAAAGGACACCATGCCATTTTCAATTCAAATTCAGGAATATAAAACGGCGGATCTTTGAGAATTAAATTGTGATTCTTGGCTTGCAAACGTGCAATGCGTGAAGGCAGTGTTGCGACCAGATCGACATTGGCAGCCAATAACCCCGGCATCTGGTAGTGACGGGTAAAGACTGAGATTTTACGTTTCTGGCCAATACGTTCTAAAGCCTGATCGATCCAGCCTAAACCGGCCTGTTTTTCAGGATTTACCCCGAAGCCAACACCCATACCGGTTTTGGAAACCCAGATATGCTGTGCATCCAGATAACTTTTAAGGTTTAAGTTGCTTGCGGCAGGATGCTTGTTATTTAAAAGGCAAGAAAAGCTGTCACGCCAGACCAAAACCTGATGAAAACTTTGCGGGATTTCATTAAAACGGTTGATTGCCAGATCGACCTTGCCTTGTTCCATGTCACGATATGACACGTCACTTGGCGTCAGGAAGTCTAATACCACGTTCGGTGCTTCTGAACGTAGGGCTTTAACCAGACGTGGAACCAGCGTGGCTTCTGCATAATCCGAGGTCATGATCCGGAAGACACGATTTGAGGTATATGGACGGAACTCGGTACGTGGTTCCAGGATCATCGACAGATCAGCGAGCGCATCTCGAATGCGGGGCTGCAATTCTAAGGCACGTTCAGTGGGTGTCATGCCTTCAGAAGAACGAATCAGGAGAGGATCATTAAATAAATTGCGTAATCGGCGTAAGATGTTACTCATGGCAGGCTGGGTAACGCCCAGTTGTTCTGCTGCACGTGTGACATTTTTTTCGCGAAGAAGTACATCAAGATAAATTAATAGATTGAGATCGACCCGCTCCAGATTCATAAAAGAAATACCGAGAATAAATACAAGAAATTATGAAGATTATGCCATAATTGCCGGGCCTTGTGTAAAGCGTCGATGAAAAAAGCCATGTGCTCACTGGTAAAGTTTACAAAATTAACACAGGCTTAAGCTCCATTATTCAAAGTGTACATAAGAGAAAAGATGCACGTTAAATAGAATATCATTTAGCCTTTTTATAGAGGGAAATGAAAACCATCTTTTCGCTTTAAAAGAACATGAGAAAGGCTGTTCTTACGTTCAGTATTTGAGTGAAAAGTACACTAAATCGAGAATTCATCAAGTTGAATAAATCATCAAAGATCAGTATTTTTTAAAGATAAAAGGGCATAAACCCCATATCCAGACTTAAGTCTAATGAATTATTTTTAAGCAACATGTGGAAATTTTATCCATTTTTATTTTTAAATAAATATATATAAAACATAATCTTAATTTAATCTATCAAGATTGTAATAAGACTTTGATCTACTCATTTTTTAAATAAATACTGAAGATTCTTGCAGACTATTGGATTAATTTTCATAAGCCCACTAATCTTTAGCTATCCCAACGGATCGTCGAAAATCTGAACAAGTCATTGAGGGTGTGATTTGAGCGGTTCGTTGCAGAAAAATCCTAATATTATTACAGGAATATATCATGACTACATACCAAACAGCGATTGATGCAATCCGCGAATTAAAAGCTAAATTCGGTAACACTTGGGCAGACATCAGTCCTGAAGATGCTGCGCGTATGCAACTTCAAAACCGTTTCAAAACTGGTTTAGACATTGCGAAATATACAGCGGCAATTATGCGTCGTGATATGGCTGCTTATGATGCAGACTCTAGCAAATACACTCAATCACTAGGTTGCTGGCACGGTTTCATCGCGCAACAAAAAATGATTGCGAACAAAAAATACTTCGGTACAACTGAACGTCGCTACATCTACCTTTCTGGTTGGATGGTTGCAGCGCTTCGTTCAGAATTCGGTCCACTTCCTGACCAATCTATGCACGAAAAAACGTCTGTTCCTGCATTGATCGAAGAAATCTACACATTCTTACGTCAAGCTGACGCGAAAGAATTAAACGACTTGTTCCGTGCACTTAAAAAAGCACAAGAAGCGGGCGACACTGCTAAAGCATCTGAAATCACTTCACAAATCGACAACTTCCAAACTCACGTTGTGCCAATTATTGCGGACATCGACGCTGGTTTCGGTAACGAAGAAGCGACTTACTTACTTGCTAAGAAAATGATCGAAGCGGGTGCTTGTGCACTACAAATCGAAAACCAGGTTTCTGATGCGAAACAATGTGGTCACCAAGCTGGTAAAGTAACAGTTCCACACGAAGACTTCATCGCGAAAATCCACGCTCTTCGCTATGCATTCCTAGAAATGGGTCTTGATGACGGTATCATCGTTGCACGTACTGACTCTGAAGGCGCTGACTTGACTCAAAAAATCCCAGTGGTTAAAGAGCCAGGCGACATCGCTTCTCAATACATCAGCTACTTAGACACAACTGAAATCGACATTTCAGAAGCTCAAGAAGACGAAATCCTGATCAAGCGTGATGGTAAACTTCACCGTCCTAAACGTCTTGCTTCTGGTCTATACCAGTTCCGTGAAGGCACTCAAATCGACCGCGTTGTACTTGACTGTGTAACTAGCCTACAAAACGGTGCTGACCTTCTTTGGATCGAAACTGCGACTCCAAACGTTGCTGAAATTGCTCACATGGTTAACCGTGTACGTGAAACAGTTCCAAATGCGAAACTTGTTTATAACAACTCGCCTTCGTTCAACTGGACTTTAAACTTCCGTCAACAAGCGTATGACCGTTGGGTTGCTGAAGGTAAAGACGTTTCTGCTTACGACCGTGCTAAGTTAATGAGCGCTGAGTACGATGCAACTGAACTGGCTGCTGAAGCTGACGAAAAAGTTCGTACCTTCCAAGCTGATGCTGCTCGTGAAGCGGGTGTGTTCCATCACTTGATCACACTTCCGACTTACCACACAGCTGCGCTTTCTACTCATGAGCTTGCTCAAGGTTACTTCGGTACTGAAGGTATGTTGGCTTATGTTGCTGGCGTACAACGTAAAGAAATCCGCGGCGGTATCGCATGTGTTAAACACCAAGCAATGGCTGGTTCTGACATCGGTGATGACCACAAAGAAATCTTCGCTGGTGACAATGCATTGAAAGCTGGTGATGATTCTAAAAACACAATGAACCAGTTCAGCGCTTAATCCGCTTAATTGATTCACCAAAAAACCCTGCATCTGCAGGGTTTTTTGTTTGGAAAAATGCTATTAATAAATAGGGAAGAGCAATCTCAAGAACGTGCTCAAGAGGGATAATCCATAATTTCTCCATGATTGGTTTTTATCGCAGTTTTTATGTGTTTAATTCTTGCATTCTAGTGCTATGTCACTGAATATTTGGATATAGCATGCTTATGTTCTGCATCAATTTACCCCTATTTAATTAAAAGTGACCCGGACTTATGCTGTCTAAATTTTTTATCCACCGCCCGATCTTTGCTGGGGTACTGGCGATTGTTGTCATGGCAATCGGCTTGTTCGCAGTGATGAACCTGCCAGTGGAACGTTATCCGGACATTGCCCCGCCAAGGATAACGGTGGCAGCAACTTATAGCGGTGCTTCTGCGGAAACTGTGGAAGAAAGTGTGACTCAAGTGCTGGAACAGCAAATCAAAGGCATTGATCATCTGCTGTATTTCAGTTCGAGTAGTGATTCTTCAGGGCGCAGCCGGGTCAGTATTAGCTTTGAAAATGGCACCGACCCAGATACCGCACAGGTTCAGGTACAAAATGCGATTAATGGGGTACTAAACCGATTACCGGAAGATGTACAACGCCAAGGCGTTAATGTCTTTAAATCGCTCGGTGATACCCATATGGTGATCAGCCTGTATGATGAATCGGGGCGCAGCAACAATATTGAACTTTCCGACTATCTGATGACCCATCTGGAACAGGACATTTCCCGGATTGAAGGCATTGGTGAGGTTGATGTTTTTGGTTCACAATATGCGATGCGGATCTGGCTGAATCCGGTAAAATTAAAACAATATAACTTGATGCCAAGCGATGTGCGTGCTGCGATTGAAGCCCAGAATACTCAGGTCGCTGCTGGTGCGATTGGTGATCTTCCCGCCATAGACGAGCAATACCTGAATGCCAAAGTTACTTCGGGTTCACGGCTAAAAACCGTGGAAGAATTCCAGAATATTATTGTCAAATCGGATCGTGCCGGCAGCTTTATTTATTTGAAAGATATTGCGCGGGTAGAACTGGGTGCTGAAAATTATCAGTCTTATAGTACCAATAATGGTTATCCATCGGCAGGTCTGGGTATTTCGCTGGCGTCAGGTGCCAATGCCATTGCCACCTCTAATCTGATTAAAGCTGAAATTGCCCGTATTTCCCAGCAATTGCCTGAAGGCTATAAAATTGCCTATCCACGTGATAATACGCCTTTTGTACAAGAATCAATTAAAGAAGTGGTCAAAACCCTGATCGAAGCCGTGATTTTGGTCATCATTGTGATGTTCATTTTCTTGCAGAACTGGCGTGCCACCTTGATTCCTACCGTGACTGTTC
The DNA here is from genome assembly GCF_024129855.1 of Acinetobacter lwoffii. GTDB lineage: Bacteria > Pseudomonadota > Gammaproteobacteria > Pseudomonadales > Moraxellaceae > Acinetobacter > Acinetobacter lwoffii_L. The sequence continues at coordinate 100,196 of NZ_JAMXXC010000002.1, read as the reverse complement.
CGGTAGTGATTTTGGGTACCATGGCGGTGCTGTATGCACTGGGTATGAGTATCAACACCTTAACCTTATTTGCGCTGGTTCTGGCGATCGGTCTGTTGGTGGATGATGCGATTGTTGTGGTGGAAAACGTTGAACGATTGATGCATGAAAAGCAACTGTCCGCCAAAGACGCTGCCCTGGAATCCATGCAGGAAATTAGTGGAGCACTGATCGGAATTACTCTGGTTTTGACCGCAGTCTTTATTCCGATGGCTTTCTTTGGTGGTTCGACTGGCGTGATCTATCGCCAATTTTCTATCACTTTGGTTGCGGCCATGTCGCTGTCCTTAATGGTGGCATTGATTCTAACGCCAGCATTGTGCGCGCTTATTCTAAAACCGAATCCTAAACCGGCAAAATGGGCGTCCTGGTTTAACCAGAAACTGGATCATTTAAAACATCGTTATCTGAATTTGTCTAAACTCACGATTCAGCGTCAGGCAATCTGTTTGCTGCTGTTTGCCGGATTGATCGGTGTGTTTGCGCTGTTCTATCGTGCCTTGCCGACCAGTTTCTTACCGAGTGAGGATCAGGGGATCTTAAGCTTGCAAATCAAATTGCAGGAAGGCGCTCCGATGAAAAATACCATTCAGATCGGTGAAGAAGTCCGTAAGTATTTTCTGGATCAGGAACAAGCTAATGTCAATCTGGTGATGATCCGTTATGGGCGAAATTTCTCTGGAACTGGTCAGAACCTCGCGACCGGTTTTGTAGCGTTGAAACATTGGGATGAGCGTTCCGGTCAGGACAATACTGCACAATCGATTCGTGAACGGGCTTTGAAGCATTTCCAGAGTAATCGCAATGCACAAATTAATGTGTCCATGCCAGCTTCAGTCAATGGTCTGGGACAAACCGATGGTCTGGATTTCTGGATTCGAGATATCAATGGCAATGGCCGGCAATATCTGGAACAGCAATTTAAAGCGCTGGAAGCTCGGGCGGGCAACTATACAAGCTTTGAAAATCTGGGCAAGCGTTCTAATCCTGACAAAGCAGAACTACGTGTCAATATTGATCAGAAACAGGCCATGGCCAACGGCCTGACTCAATCGGCAATCAACAGTACTTTATCCAGTGCTTGGGGCGGCAGTTATATCAATGACTTTATTGATCGCGGCCGGATTAAACGGGTGATTATGCAGGGTGATGCTGAATTCCGCTCTAAGCCGGAAGATCTGGCACAGTGGCATGTACGAAATGACCAAAATCAGATGGTGCCTTTCAGTAACTTCTCGCAAGTGGGCTGGAGTGGTGGTCCTGAAGTGGTCAACCGCTTTATGGGGTATACCGCATTGCAAATGGAAGCCGATCGGGCCAAAGACAGCAGTTCCGGCCAGGCCATGCAAGATGTGGAAGCTTTAATTGCCGAGCAGGAAGGGGTGGATGTGGTCTGGAGCGGTCTTTCTTTCGAGGAAAAACAGTCCAATAATCAGGCGATCTGGCTGTATCTGATTTCAATTGGCTTTATTTTTCTCTGCCTGGCAGCTTTATATGAAAGCTGGAGCATTCCAACCGCCGTGATGTCAGCTATTCCACTCGGAATTGGCGGCAATATTATTTTCAGTTATCTGGCTGGTTTCCCGAATGATATCTATTTCCAGATTGCCTTGCTAACCACCATCGGTCTGTCCTGTAAGAATGCCATTCTGATTGTGGAGTTTGCTTCGTTAGCGCAGCAACAAGGAAAATCGGTAGTAGAAGCGGCACTAGAAGGTGCCTCTTTACGCCTACGTCCAATTTTGATGACTTCTTTGGCTTTTGGCGCAGGGATTTTACCGCTGGTCTTTGCTACAGGCGCAGGTGCGGTGAGTCGTCAGGAAATTGGCGTAAGTGTATTTGGTGGTGTTATTTTTGGAACTTTGCTGGTGCTGATTTTTATTCCATTTATGTATGTTTTAATTCGTCGACTTATCATCAAAAAATCGCGTGCTTAAAACAAAGGAAAACTCTAGAGCTAAAAAATCCTCGTTTATACGGGGATTTTTTTATCCTTAAGATTAATCCAATGGCTGGTTGAGTCTGCAGTATGGTGTGAAAATTGCTATAGAAATCATCTATTCATAGAAGAATGCGTCGTGAGAATGCATCTGATGGGGATTTTTATTCATGTTGTCACGCTTTTTTATTTATCGACCTAAATTTGCAGCCGTGATCGCCATTATCATGATGGTATTAGGAATTTTTGCACTGCAAAAAATTCCGATTGAGCATATGCCGAATATGGATGCACCTGCGTTAGGGGTTTCTGCGGGGTATCGTGGTGCATCTGCGGAAACCGTTGAGCAATCGGTCACGCAAATTTTAGAACAAGCGGTGAAAGGCATTGAAGGTTTGGAAAGCTTTCAGTCCAACAGTAGCGTGGGACGTGCAAATCTGACACTGTCGTTTGAGCAAGGAGTAGATCTCGATCAGGCACTGTTGCAAGTGCAAAATGCGGTCAATGGTGTGCTAAGTCGATTGCCTGAAGAAACCCAGCAAAATGGAGTGGCTGTTTATAAACAAGGTTATGATCAATTTGCATTACTGAGTTTATATGACGAATCAGGGAAGGCGACACCTACAGAGCTTGCTGACTATTTAATGGTGCATGTCGAACCGCGTTTTTCCCGTATTGACGGGATGGGTGAGGTGGAGCTTTATGGCGCAGGCTATGCGATGCGCATTTGGCTCAATCCACATAAACTACGCCAATTTAATCTGATGCCGAGTGATATTCGCAATGCAGTCGAGGCACAAAATGCACCACTTGTGTCTGGTTCTATTGGTGGATTACCGACAGCACAAGATCAATACATGAATGCCAAGGTCAGTGCAGGATCACGTTTAAGTAGCATTGATGAATTTGAAAAAATTATTGTGAAAACAACAGATTCAGGTTCAGTGCTGTACTTGAAAGATGTCGCGCGTGTTGAGTTAGGGGCAGAAAGTTATAACCATTTAAATTATACCAACGGTCATTTATCCGCTGCATTATCGATTCAATTGGCACCACGGAGTAATGCGATTGCGGTTTCAGAGCAGATGCAAACGGTATTGAAAAATGCCCAAGCCAATTTGCCTGCACATTATCAATTGCGTATGACCATGGACAGAACCCCATTTATTACCAGTTCAATTGAACAAGTCGCGAAAACGTTAGTCGAAGCGATGGTACTGGTGGTTTTGGTGATGTTTATCTTCCTGCAAAACTGGCGCGCCACTATTATTCCTGCAGTCACCATTCCGATTGTAGTTTTAGCCACATTTGCAGTGCTGTATGTATTGGGAATGAGCTTGAACAGTTTTACCTTGTTTGCCCTGATTTTGGCGATTGGTCTGTTAGTCGATGATGCCATTGTAGTAGTGGAAAACATTGAACGTTTGATGCATGAAGAACATCTGTATGCTCAGGCTGCAGCTTTAAAGTCAATGAAGGAAATTAGCGGTGCGTTGATCGGGATTACGTTGGTCTTAACTGCTGTATTTATTCCCATGGCATTTTTTGGCAGTATGACAGGAGTCATCTATCGTCAGTTTTCCATCACGTTGGTCGTGGCAATGCTACTTTCTTTATTGGTGGCACTCATCATCACCCCTACATTTGCAGCGCAACTGCTAAAGCGTCAACCACATCAACCGAAATGGGCACAGCGTTTTAATCGTGGCATGGAGAAACTCACCATGCGTTACCAAAAGCTTTCTGCACGTAGCATGCAGTTTAAAATGACGATGCTGGCTTTATTTAGTATATGTGTTTTGGGCTTTGGCTGGCTTTATAAAACCTTGCCCGAAGGGCTGATGCCAACGGAAGATATGGGCTTTGTCATGGGTCAAATTGTGATGCCGGGCAATGCACCACGTTCTGAGATAGAAAAAGTCGGGCGTGAAGTCCAAGACTATTTAATGCAGCATGAATCTGAGCGCATCCAGAGCATTGGGATTTGGTATAGTGGAAACAATGTTGGAGTTGGGCCTTATCGTGGTCAGCTTTTTGTCGTATTAAAGGACTGGGCAGCGCGTAAAAATCCTGAAGATACCGTCTTTGCCATTGTAGATCGTGCACAAAAGCACTTTGCCAATCATGCCAATGCCCAGATTTTCTTTATGGCGCCTTCTATGTCAAGTAATGGACGTGTGGTCGACTTCTGGTTACAAGATCTAGATTCAAGGGGTAGCGAGTTTTTACAGCAATCCTTCTCTGAGATTGAAACCCGTGCCAAAGCAAAATCATCGATTGAATATTTACAACTTGATGTACCCAAAGAAAGTGCCGAGCTGAATATTAAACTGGATATAGAACGTTTACTCAAATATGCCGTACCTCAGCAAAGTTTTAACAGTACGTTGGCTGCGGCTTGGAGTGGTACCTATATCAATGACTTTATTGATCGTGGACAAATCAAACGGGTCATCATGCAAGGCGAAGCGGAGTTCCGTTCTAAACCTGAAGATTTGGCACATTGGCATGTCCGTAATAGCAAAGGCGAAATGTTATCGTTTAATCAATTCACTACGCTGAATTGGCAAGGTGGACCGAATAGTATAAACCGTTATATGGGCTATAACGCCGTGCCTGTGTATGCAGGTATTCCCAAAGATCAATTTTCGAGTCAAACCATGCAAGATATCGAAGCTTTAGTCGATGAACAAGACGGAGTAAATTTGGCCTGGAGTGGAGCCGCACTAGAAGAAAAACGCAGCAGTGGGCAAGCTATTTTCTTGTATCTAATTTCGATTGCCTTTATTTTCTTATGTTTAACGGCACTCTATGAAAGCTGGGCGATTCCTGCTGTGGGGTTGACCGCGATTCCTCTGGGCGTGGGAGGGAGTATTCTATTCTGTGCCTGGTTCGGTTTTGCAAACGATATTTACTTTCATATCGCCTTGCTGACGACTATCGGTCTGTCCTGTAAAAATGCAATTTTGATTGTAGAGTTTGCTGCACAAGCAGAGCGGGCAGGTCATACTCCGGTTCAGGCCGCGATAATGGCTGCGGGCTTACGCTTGCGTCCTATTGTCATGACTTCCATTGCATTTGCAGCGGGTGTATTGCCTTTGATGTTTGCCACGGGCGTCAGTGCAATCAGCCGGCAGGAGATTGGCAGTAGTGTTTTTGGTGGGGTGCTATTTGCTACTGTCCTGGTACTGCTGTTTATTCCCTTTATGTATGTATTGATCCGTAGTCTCATGATTAAAAAAACGGTTTCTCAATCAGTGGTGATAGAGCATCCATCTTTAGAAAGTGAACAAGCCTGACTCAGTCAGGCTTTTTTCTGGCTAAATATCGAGGAATTGATTTATACAAAAAATATCGTCATATTGCAGCATGATCATTAAAATTATTCACATGAAAAATTAGGATACATAGGGATCAGGACAAACATCTCTTGAATGCCAGACTTTTATAATGAGCTGCTTATGCCGACAATTTCAGAAAAAATCCAGCATATCCAACAACAATTACATTCTGAAAATCACGACATCGCTGTAGGTTTACTCAGTCAGCTGAATGTCGCCGATCAGGCGCGCATTTTAAGTCGTTTAGATGCTCGGCAACAGGCCCGAATTTTAAGGGAACTGAATGAACCAAGCTTGGTCTATGCTTTTATGCCCCTAGGGCAGCAGTTAAACGTGGCACAGCACTTATCTATTTCAGAACTTGTTCCCATTCTGGATGCAATGCCTTCTGATGATTTTGTCGATATTTATAAGCAGTTTTCGCCGCCGCTACAGCTGCAATTGATGAGCGCATTATCTGAAGAATCCCAGCAGACACTCAAAGATCTGGCCATCTATCCGGAAGGTACAGCGGGTGCCATGATGAGCTCACGTTTTGTGACGCTCTCACCCGATTTAACCATGGATGAAGCGATACAGGCTTTACGTGTGGTGGCCGCCGGGCAGGAAACCCTGTATTTGATTTATATTGTCGATGCAGAAGAACGGCTGATCGGTGTGATTTCCTTAAGGCAGATCATACAGGCCTTACCTGAGCTGAGCATTGCCGAGGTGATGCAACGTGACGTCATTTCTGCTCAGGTAACAGATGATCAGGAAATTGTAGCTCGAGCCTTGGCCTATTATGATTTTATTGCTCTGCCTGTAGTTGATGCACAGCAAAAACTCTTAGGAATTGTTACTTATGACGATGCTATGGACATTGTCGAAGCCGAAACCACTGAAGATATTTTAAAGTCGGGTGCAGTGACACCGTTGACTGAATTGAGCCTTAAAACTGCCCCGATTTTGACCCTGTATCAGAAGCGGGTCTTTTGGCTGGTCATTCTGGTTTTTGGCAGTCTGCTCTCTGGAATCGGGATTGCACACTTTGAAGAGATCATTGCCGCACATATCGTGCTGGTATTTTTCTTACCACTTTTGGTGGGTAGTGGCGGGAATGCCGGTTCGCAATCAGCCACCTTGATGGTGCGTGCCTTGGCCACAGGCGATGTCGAGTTCAAGGACTGGTTTAACCTGCTTAGTCGTGAATCGCTGGTGGCACTATGTTTAGGTGGCACCATGGCGATTGCGGTATCCATTCTGGGTTATATTCGGGGAGATATTATGGTGGCAGTGGTGCTGGCCATCAGTATGCTCGGAATTGTGTTGATGGGCTGTCTGATCGGCATGAGTCTGCCTTTTATTTTAAATAAACTCAAACTTGATCCTGCCAGTGCTTCGGCGCCATTGGTGACTTCCATCTGCGATGCTACTGGTGTGATTCTGTATTTATTTGTGGCTTCCAAATTATTGTTTTAATTCACAGATTGATACATCAGCGTATAAAAAATACTTTATGCTCAAGAAAATCAGCATTATTTCTGGAATAACCTATGCCTGAGTCTGGACAAAAACCAAAACTAAGCCAACAAGAGGTGATACGTCTGGAACGTGATCTGGCCAAGTTTGCCAATATAATGGATTCCGTAGTACGTATTCCGTTTACCAAGCAAGGAGTGGGGGCAGATGCTGCTTTGAGTACGATTCCGGTTGCGGGAGATATTGCCGGTTTTGTATTGACCTGTTATGCCATTCATAAGGCCAAACAGATCGGGGTTCCGAGTGCCAAACTCAATCCAGTGATGAAGATGGCGGCGATCGATGCGGTAGTAGGATTTATTCCGGTGGCGGGCACGGTCTTTGATATTTTTATTCGGCCCAGTCGCAAGGCGCTCGATGTCGTGCATCTGCATATTCGCGAGGAATATCAGATTAGCAGCGACCGGCATGTGGTACACCCATTTTTGCATGAAAGTCTGGAACGCAAACAACAGCAATCTGCATTCTGGCGCAATCCCGTGGTGGCCTGGATCTGGATTCACATCCCCGATATTTTAGGTACTTTATTCCTGATTGTATTTGTCTTCGCGATCGGGTGGGGTGCTATGGCGCTATATCAATGGTTCAGCCAATGATAGGCTAGCTAAAAAATAATTAAATCCAATAAAAAAAGCCTGCAATTGCAGGCTTTTCTTAAATCAAAACTAAAGTTTTACTTAAGCACAATCTAGTTGTTGCAATGCAGCGACACGCTGTTCGATGCTTGGATGCGTCTGGAACAATGCAGCAAGGCTAAAGCCTTCTTCTTTACCCGCAGAAATCGCAAATGCTTTCATTTCTTTCGGCATGGCATCTGGCATTTCAGATTCTGCCTGTAAGCGCAGTAATGCTGAAATCATGGCTTGTTTACCTGCCAAACGTGCGCCTGCTTCATCAGCACGGTATTCACGATGACGAGAGAACCACATCACAATCGACGACGCCAAGATACCGAACACGATATCCAGCACAATGGTAATTACGAAATAGGCAATACCCGGGGCTTCACCTTCTTCACGACCAAAGACATTGCGGTCAATAAAATCGCCCGCGACACGTGCGAAGAACATCACGAAGGCGTTTACTACACCTTGGATTAGTGCCAGAGTGACCATGTCACCATTGGCGACGTGACCAATCTCATGCGCCAATACTGCACGAAGTTCGTCTTTGTTCATACGCTCAAGCAAGCCGGTTGATACCGCAACGAGAGCATCGTTTTTGTTCCAGCCAGTGGCAAAGGCATTCGACTGGTAAGAGGGGAAAATACCCACTTCCGGCATTTTAATGCCTGCACGCTGAGAAAGTTGTGCAACTTCTTGGAGCAACCAGGCTTCAGCTTGGTTACGAGGTGCATTCGGGTCAATCAGTTCAGTACCCGTGGTCTTTTTCGCCATCCATTTAGACATGAACAGGGAAATCATTGAGCCGACCATACCGAACACAAAACAGATGACCAACAGGTTGCCTAGATTCAAGCCACCTGCGCCATGGTAACTACCGACACCGAAGAGTGACAAGATAATGCCAGCTACAACCAGTACCGCGAGGTTGGTTAGCAAGAACAAACCAATCCGCATCATTGAGAAATCCTCTTATTACAGAAAAATAATCTGATTATTAAATGTAAATCATTGAAATCAATATGCGGTGAAATCGAGAAGAATTCAAGGAAAAAATAGCATTTGGCTACAAAAAACACAGGATATTTTTTGTACGAATTAAAACATAGGTCTTTAAAAACAAAGCTGTTTAGGAATTATTCACTCAAATATATTTTTGCAGATGCTGACGCATTCGCGGTGGCATAAGAGCCTGCCGGTGCATCGGTGAAACTGCCATCCGCTTGAGCAATGATCTGACGCTGGTATTTTGCAGCCTGAATATTGGAAGCTGTGGTGGTTTCAGTCGAATAATTGTCAGAACTGGCAATCACACGACCATTATCAGAAGATGCTGTATAGACAGAACTAGTATTGCCAATTCCTTGGGCATATAAGTTCTGATAACGGCTGCTGACACGACGGACATAGTCCTGAGTTTCACGAAACGGTGGCACGCCCTTATATTTGGCAACATTACCTTCACCGGCATTATAGCCGGCCAGTGCCAAGGTAGTATTGCCATTAAAACGTTTCAATAACCAGGCCAGATATTTGGCACCTGCCATAATATTCTGCTGCGGGTCATAAGCATTGCTGACATTAAAACGACGGGCAGTCGCGGGCATGAGTTGCATTAAGCCCTGTGCACCGACTGGAGAACGTGCCTGCACATTAAAACCGGATTCGGTATGCATCACGGCTTTAATCAAGCCTTCAGATACACCATAGGTTTGTGCTGCCTGACGGATGATCGAGTCATAGGCATTTTTATTTTTACTATAACTTGGCAATACCGAAGCTTCACTTGAACCCCAGTTGCTATAACTGTGAATATTGCTGTCTGGATAATAGGTTTTCTTTTCTACCTGTAGATGGTTATAGCGACTTTTCTTATTGGTCAATAAAGTACTGCCATTACTGTCACGTAATTGATAGATCGTTTGACCGGCATAAGCAAAATGACAACAGCTTGCCAATAGCAAACCACTGATCCCATAACGCCCCAAAACATACACATTTATTTTCATTGTTTATATTAAGTAAACACAAGCGAGAAAAATTCAATAAAGAGTTTAACAAAAAATTACGGAATGAAAAGACTTGTGCGCTGCATTTATAAACGAGTTTGTAAATGCAAGTCATTTTTTACATTTTAGCAGTAGAAAAAAAAATATGATTTAATTTAAAACCTTAGGCTTGACAGGGTTAACTAATTGATTTTTATAAATAATTAAATTGATCAAAAAATGATCAATTTAAAGAAAAGCCTTATCTTTTGAGCCGGACAAGTTGTCAAGTCTGTTTCAATCCACAAAGTTATCCACAGCTTTTGTGGACAACTGTGGAAAAGTCCAAAAGATAAGCATCTTGACTAAAAAATGAACGCAATCGTTCAATATATCAATCTAAATAAAACATGAAAATGAAACTAATAAGACATTTTCATGAAAATAAATTCTTTTGATGCGATAGCGGTCTGAATCGGCTAAAATTGCGCGGTATTTTTTTTATGGGTTAATCTCGTCTATGTACTCGCCAGTTGAGTCCGAACAAGGATTTAATTTCAAACCTGAACTGCCAACAAGCTCAGCCTACTACCGTTTGTTGAAGAAGCTTCGCCGCCAGGTCGGACATGCCATTCGTGACTTCAAGATGATTGAAGAAGGCGATAAGGTCATGGTGTGTATTTCTGGTGGTAAAGACAGTTATACCCTGTTGGATATCCTGCTACAGTTCAAGCGCATCGCACCGATCAATTTCGATGTAGTGGCTGTGAATCTGGATCAGAAACAGCCAGGCTTCCCTGAAGATGTTCTACCGCGTTATTTAGAAGAAAATAACATTCCGTATTACATTCTGGAAAAAGACACCTACAGCATTACCAAAAAACTGACGCCAGAAGGCAAAACCTATTGTGCAGTCTGTTCGCGTTTGCGTCGTGGTTCTTTATACGGTTTTGCGCAGGAAATTGGCGCGACCAAAGTTGCTTTAGGCCATCATCGTGATGATATCTTGGCGACTTTCTTCCTGAACCTGTTCCATGGCGGCAGCTTGAAAGCTATGCCACCAAAACTGTTGTCTTCAGACAAAAAGAACATTCTGATTCGCCCACTGGCCTATGTGGAAGAAAAAGACATCATCAAATATGCAGAAATGCGTCAATTTCCAATTATTCCATGTAATTTATGTGGCTCTCAGGACAACCTGCAGCGCGCAATTATCAATGACATGTTACGTGATTGGGATAAAGCACATCCAAAACGTCTGCACAGCATTTTTGGCGCATTACAAAATGTTTCGCCATCGCAGCTGGTCGATCGTGAATTATTTGATTTTGAAGTGCTGGACAGCCAGCGTGAATTCGACTTCAAAGGCGGTGATTCAACTGAAGAAGCTGTGGAAGGCGAGAACCGCCGGATCAATATGGTCAATCTGGGCTTTGCTGCAGACTAATTTTAGAACGTGTAGACATCAGCCTGCGGGTTGATGTCTGCTTATAAACATAAATAAAAATAGAACTACAAAAATTGAACGGCGCGTACAAAATTCGTTAGCCTTTGCGCTAATGATCATGATATAACAAAGCACAAGCATAATAGCTTCAACATGATGTCGTCTGGATAGTCGACACAAATGAACAAATAATTTGAGGAAAGATCATGCCTGCTTTTTTAACTGATGATTGGTTTTCAACTGTAGAAACTCTAACTGCGCAAGCTGGCGATTTGAATTTGCCACCAGCTTTGGCGAACCTTGCGATTAATTTGGTTGTAGCGGACACTACAGGTAATACTGAACTATCTTTAGATGGTGGGGCAATCAAAAAAGGTTTGTCTTCAAATGCCAAAACCACGCTGAATATGGATGGCGAAACTCTACGCAAAGTTTTCCTGGAGTTTGATATGGCGGCTGCGATGCAGGCCTTCATGACAGGTAAAATCAAAGTACAGGGTGATATGTCACAATTGATGGCACTTCAGACTGCAAAACCAAGTCAGGAACAAAAAGATTTGTTCAAGAAAGTACTTGAAAATACCACGGCTTAATTCTACTAAGACATTAGCCTGAATAAAGACGAAAAAAGCTTACCCTGAGGTAAGCTTTTTTTATGTCATTTTGATTAATGCTAAGGTTTTAGCTTAGATATTCACCAATTGTGGTGTGGTCTTGATATGTTCCAAATAAGCACGAATGCGGGTCACATATTGTACCGCTTGACGGTAGCGACCATTATTGGCTTTATTCTGATCCAGATAGGCATATAAGTTCACCCAGTTATTCGGGTTCTTGCCTTGCGACTGAATGCGCTTTTGCAACTGATTCACTGCACCTGGGCCCATATTATAAGCTACCAGTGCAAACCAGTTCCGATCTGGAAAAGGAATATGATCATAGCGACTAAGCATTTGATCATAATACTTGGCACCACCCTGAATACTTTGAGCAGGATCGGTACGGTTACTCACGCCCATGGCTTTTGCTGTACTGTTGGTCAGCATCATCAAACCACGCACACCCGTCGGAGAAACTGAATTCGGTTTCAGATAAGATTCCTGATAACCAATGGCCGCCAGTAAATGCCAATCCAGGTCATACTGCTGCGCTGTCTGTTTAAAACTCGCTTCATAGATCGGCAGACGGTTGTTCAAATCACGTTGAATGGTGGTCCAAGATTCCTCTTTCACGACATTCTGATTATAAAATGAAGCAAGCTGCTTAATGGCACCACTTTGTTTGCCTTTGCAGACAAAAGCACTGGCCGTCTGGCTCAAAGGATCTGTAGCAGATTTAAACACCAGATTTAAATTGGTATTCAAGCCATTACTCGACAGAATTGATTCATCGCCACAAGTGGCCGAGAACGACGTCAAACGCTTGTTTTCAATGGTGCGTATATCAGTAGTCGTCATAGCCAGATTGGCTTTACCCTGAGCAACCCACTGTAGGGCAGTCTGATTATCAGGAACGATTTTAAAATCGAGTTTTACATTCAGATTGTTAGCATAGTTACGAACCAGATCATAACCGAAGCCATGCAGATGTTGTCCATCCTGGAATACGGTAGTCGGATTTTCAACCGCAACCACGGTCAACTTATTGCTATTGACCACATGATCAAACTGAAGTGTGGTCTTACTTGCATTGATACTGTGTAGGGGAATAAATGCAGTGCTCAGTACAAGTGCTTTCAAAGGGAGAGAAGAAATTACAGATCTTAGGCAAAGCCTCGACCCAGTGGATGAACTACTGTGCATGTTGTCTCCGCTACAAGTAATTTATGCCCTAAAAATCACAGCCAACAAAGCCAGAAATTTTAACAGTTTGATAAATTCAATAAGGGTTGGGCAGTCATGACGTCATTCAAAATGACAAGAGATTTAAAGATAACTATGTAGAAAAACTACATAGATTAAAAAGTAAGCATTTCCGGAAGTTGCTGGCATATTAATGATCTGAAAAACGATTGTCAAATTTTGTACACAAATTATTTTTAAAAATAATTTTAAGATATTGAAATATAGGGTTAATTTTTTTGGAATTTTGCCATTGTGTTAAAATGGTAAATAAAATAAGCTGTTTGTAAGTTAAAATACTGAAAATATGATCAGCAAGACGTATGAAATCCAACTTAATCACCCGTGCTGGACACGATAAATTGGTGGCAGAACTTAAGAATCTCTGGCATGAAGAGCGCCCTGAAATTACCAAAAAAGTGAACTGGGCCGCCAGTCTTGGCGACCGTTCTGAAAACGCAGACTACCAATATAACAAGCAAATTTTACGTAAAATTGATCGACGGGTCAGGTATCTCGGCAAGCGCCTCGAAGAACTGAAAATCATCGATTTTTCCCCGGAGCAGGAAGGGAAAGTTTATTTTGGTGCCTGGGTAGAAATTGAAAATGAAGAAGGCGAACAAAAAACTTTACGTATTGTCGGTGTAGATGAAATTTATGATCATCATCCGCAGCATATATCGATCAGTTCACCGATGGCACGCGCGTTATTGGGCAAGCAGGTCGATGATGAGGCCGAGGTATTGACCCCCTCCGGCAAGAAACTCTGGTTCATCAATTCAATTCGTTATGAAAAGCCAGAAAATTCAGCAGATTAATGGAATTGATTTTATTTTGTGCAGTTGATGCAGTGAAAGCATAAAAATATTTGCCAAGCGTGATTTTTGTTTATATCATGTCGGCCATGGAAGCGTGGCAGAGCGGTTTAATGCACCGGTCTTGAAAACCGACGAGGGTGTGAGTCCTCCGTGAGTTCGAATCTCACCGCTTCCGCCAAATTTTAAAAACCCAGTCAATTTGACTGGGTTTTTTTATGTCTCAATATTTTTTCAGTTGTTGATCTACTTGATGCTGAATGTGATTATTTCTCTCATCATTCTCTACTGAGTTAAATTCAACTCAAGATCATTGCAATACTAAAATCTTTGAATGAAAATACTCAGATTGGCTTTGATTTCGGATGATTTTTAGCTGAATAAGCTGCTTTTTATAGAAGTTTCGCTAAATTTTATTGCCAAAAATCTAATTTATTTATATGATGGCGGCCAAGGAAGCGTGGCAGAGCGGTTTAATGCACCGGTCTTGAAAACCGACGAGGGTGTGAGTCCTCCGTGAGTTCGAATCTCACCGCTTCCGCCAAATTTTTAAAACCCCAGTCGAAAGATTGGGGTTTTTCTTTTTAGGCTGCAGATCTTGAATATTAAATTCTTCAGTCCTGAACTTAATTCATAAAATCTTGAAAAATGGACGTATCGGCCAAATATAGAGTCAGAGGCGTCAACGCGCTATCATACGCCCAAGCATCATATGGATCTCATTATGAAAATTGTCGCAGATGAAAATCTGGCATATACCGATTATTTCTTTTCCGAATTTGGTGATATTCAACATCGTGCAGGGCGAACCTTAAGTGCAGATGATGTCAAAGATGCCGACAGCCTGTTGGTACGTTCAGTGACTCAGGTCAATGAAGCACTGCTACAGAATAGTTCGATTAAATTTGTGGGCAGTGCCACCATTGGTACAGATCATTTGGATATTGCTGCATTAGAACAACATGGGATTCAGTGGAGTAATGCGGCCGGCTGTAATGCGCAAGCGGTGGCTGAATATGTCATTACCGCATTATTGCAGGTACGTCTTGAATTACTCGATGCCAATGCGACATTTACCTTGGGTATTGTCGGTTTGGGTAATGTCGGAACCCGTCTGGCTTATATGGCGAAACTTTTGGGCTGGCGTGTGATCGGTTGCGATCCTTTTGTGCAAAGAGAGCAGGTTGATCAAGTCGAATTTCATGAATTGCTGCAACAAGCAGATGCAATTTCGATTCATGTTCCTTTAACCAAAACAGGCGCATATCCAACCTATCATTTATTTAATGCTACTGCATTGGCAAAAATGCAGCCTGACGCGATCTTGATTAATTCAGCACGTGGGCCAGTCATTGAAGAGGCCGCGCTAATCCAGGATATACAGGCGACACACCGAACAGTGATTTTGGATGTCTTTGAACACGAACCGCTGATTTCAGCAGAACTGCTGGATCTGGTGACTTTGGTCACTCCGCATATTGCCGGCTATAGCCTGGAAGGCAAGGCACGTGGTACTCAGATGATTTATGAGGCTTTTTGTCAAACTTTCGGTTTTGCAGCCAGTAAACAGTTTGAAACGCAGCTGCCTGTCTGTGAGCAGTTTTTTCAGGGGCAGGATTTAAAAATGGCATTGCAACAGCATTTATCCCAAATTTATGACATTGCTCGTGATGATGCCAATCTACGCGCCTGTCTCAAAGAAGGCAAAATCGATCAGCAGGCATTTGATCATTTACGTAAAACTTATCCGCTGCGTCGTGAGTGGGCAGCTCATGGTGGGCCGAAGGCATGACGATGACTTATCACCCCACTTGTGACCTTCAAGCCATGCACGCGCGGGCAACCTTATATCGCCAAATCCGTCAGTTTTTTGCTGAGCGCGATGTCTTAGAGGTTGAAACACCGATTTTATCTCAAGCCGGTGTGACCGATGTGCATTTGACTTCGGTACAGGCCCAGCGTCATGTGCTGGGTAAAGCGCATACCGATTATTTGCAGACCTCACCCGAATTTGCCATGAAGCGCTTACTGGCTAGTGGTTCTGGGCCCATTTACCAGATCTGTAAAGTCTTCCGTGATGATGAGCATGGGCGTAAGCATAATAGCGAATTCACCATGCTGGAGTGGTATCGCCCGGGATTTAGCTTAAAAGATTTAATGTTTGAAGTATCGGATCTGTTGAATGTGACCTTGAAAGCACGTTTTGGTGAAATCCGTCCGACTATTCTGAGTTATAAACACGCTTTTATGGATCGTCTGTATCTCAATCCGCTTCAGGCAACTTTGCAAGAACTGAAAGACTGCTGCCGCCGCGTCGGTCTCAATCTGGATCTGGGAAATGACCGTCTTGGCTATATCGACCTGTTATTTTCACATATGGTTGAACCGAGTCTGGGTTTTGATACTGCAGTATTCCTGACCGATTTTCCACCTGAAATGGCCTCTCTGGCGAAAACCCGAATAGATGAAGATGGTGAACTGGTCGCTGCGCGTTTTGAGCTGTATATCGAAGGTTTGGAATTGGCCAATGCTTATGATGAGCTGATTGATGCCGACGTATTGCGTTCGCGCTTTGAGGCAGATAATGCTGAACGAGCCAAACTTGGCTTGCATGTCATGCCCATCGATGAATATTTACTGGCGGCTTTACCGAAGATGCCGGAATGTTCAGGAATTGCTTTGGGAATTGACCGTTTGTTGATGATTGCAACTAATCAAATGAAACTGGAGCAAGTGATCAGCTTTCCGGCAGATATTTCCTGATGGTACTGATTCAATATTTCTTAATTCCTTTTGTGATAAAGAGAAACTAAGCCATTAAAAAAGCACCCGAAGGTGCTTTTTTATTATTCAATCGCTACGGTTTGTTGCGCTTTGAGCTGACCAAGTGCCTGAATCCGTCGTTCAATCAGCATTTCGCCAATATCCGGACCCTGAATATCGGCAGGAAGGTCTTGTGCCTTGATGGCGCGTACTGTCTGCATGGCATCGAGGACATATTGTGCTTGTGGATAAGCCCGATCTTCCAGACCTAGACGGCCACGTGAATCACATTCACAAGCCTGGACGAAAGCTTCGACACGTTCAGGGCGACGTAACACATCCAGACGTTGCAATAATCGCCATAAGGTTCCCGGCTTAAGATTAAATGCCTGATGGCATTTCAGATGCTCTTTACATACCGCCAAAGCCAGCTGCTTGGTATACGTCGGCACTTTTAAGCGGTCACACAGTTCATTCACTGGCTTGATGCCACGCTCTTCATGCATGATATGTCGCGGTAATTCTTCAACCGGCGTTAAAGCTTTTCCTAAGTCATGCACTAAAACGGCAAAACGTACATCCAGACTATAATTTTGACGACACGCCTGCTGCAAGGACATCATCGTGTGAATGCCGCAGTCAATTTCCGGATGATATTCTGGGCGTTGTGGAATGCCATATAAGGCATCAATCTCAGGGAATAGCACCTTTAAAGCACCACATTGACGTAATACTTCAAAATACACATCAGCATGACGTTCCGATAATGCACGGGAAGTCTCTTTCCAGACGCGTTCTGGTGTCAATGCATTTAATTCACCGGTTTCAGTCAAGCGTTGCATTAATGCCAAGGTTTCATCGGCAATCACAAAGCCTGCACTGGTATAACGGGCAGCAAAACGGGCTATTCGCAGTACGCGCAATGGATCTTCGATAAAGGCATCGGAAACATGACGTAGAATCCGGTTTTCCAAGTCCTGTTGACCACCATAGGGATCATGAACCTGGCCGGCATCATCCATGGCCATGGCATTAATGGTCAAATCGCGACGAATCAGATCCTGCTCTAGCGTAACGCTGACATCGGTATGAAACTCAAAACCATGATAACCGGCGCCAGATTTACGTTCGGTACGCGCCAGTGCATATTCTTCTTTTGTTTGGGGATGTAGAAAAACAGGAAAATCTTTGCCTACGGGCTGATAGCCTAAGTCAAGCATTTGCGCGGGAGTTGCACCAACGACCACATAATCTTTTTCGTGATAGGGGTGTCCGAGCAAATGATCTCGAACTGCGCCCCCTACTAAATAAACTTGCATGAAAAAACCTCTATTCTTACAAGCATCATGCTACAGAATAGAGGTTTTCTCAAGTTAAGAAACGAGGCTGATGCGTCGTTATCTTGTCATTGGCTTAAAGTGCATCTTGTTCTGCTTGCTGGATTTCAGCAACAGTCAGTGCAGTCATGTTGATCACACGGCGCGTGGTCGCAGTCGGCGTCAAAATGTGGACAGGTTTCGCAGCACCCAACAGAATTGGACCAATCGTTACGTTGTTGCCTGAAGTTGCCTTTAACAGGTTAAACGAGATATTGGCAGCATCCAGATTTGGCATGATCAGCAAGTTTGCAGAGCCTTTGAAACGTGAATTCGGGAATGCAAACTGACGAATGTTTTCATCCAGAGCAGCATCACCGTGCATTTCACCTTCAACTTCCAGCTCAGGCGCAATTTCAGACAGGATGTCATATACCTTACGCATTTTTTGCGCGCTGGCATCATGCTGGTCTGAACCGAAACTTGAGTGAGACAGCAGGGCAATACGTGGTGTCATACCAAAACGGCGAACTTCTTCAGCGGCCAGAATGGTCATTTCAGCCAGCTGTTCAGCTGTTGGATTGGTGTTGACATAGGTATCGGCAATGAACAAGTTACGGTCTTCAAGCATCAAGGCATTTAGGGTAAAGAAGGTGTTATGACCATCTTTCTTGCCAATGATATTGCTGACGAAGTCCAGGTGAATGTCATAGCTTGAATATGTACCACACAGCATACCGTCTGCCATACCATGTTTCACAAGCATCGCTGCGATCAGGGTAGAGCGGCGACGTGCTTCACGCTGTGCATATTCAGGTGTTACACCCTTACGCTGCATGATATTGTAGTAATCGTCTGCAAACATTTCATAGTTGGGGTTCTTTTCCTGATCAACAATCGTGATATTCACGCCATCTTCAAGACGTAGACCCAATTTTTTGATGTTGGCTTCAATCACAGCTGGACGGCCTACCAGAATCGGAATTGCCAAACCGTCATCTACCGCGATTTGAACTGCGCGAAGTACACGCAGGTCTTCACCTTCGGCATAGGCAATACGTTTAGGATCAGATTTAGCCTGTTCAAAAATTGGTTTCATCATGAATGCAGAGTTGTAGACAAACTCAGACAAACGTTGACGATAATGCGAGAAATCTGTGATTGGACGTGTTGCCACACCAGAATCCATTGCAGCTTGTGCAACAGCAGGTGCGATTTCTAGAATCAAGCGTTGATCCAGCGGGCCCGGAATCAGGTATTCACGGCCAAATGATGCCGATTTTTCACCATAGGTTGCCGCATCCGCTTCAACGTGTGCCATACGCGCAATCGCATGGACACAGGCAATTTTCATTTCTTCGTTAATGGTGGTTGCCCCAACGTCCAGTGCACCACGGAAGATGTACGGGAAGCACAGTGCGTTATTCACCTGGTTCGGATAGTCAGAACGGCCAGTCGCCATGATCACGTCATCACGTACTTCATGCGCATGTTCAGGCAGAATTTCTGGATCCGGGTTTGCCAAGGCAAAGATGATCGGATCTTCAGCCATGACCTTGACCATTTCTTTGGTCAGAATGCCCGCAGCAGAAAGACCGAGGAACATGTCTGCACCCGCAATCACGTCACCGAGCTGAGTAGCTTCGATGTCTTGTACATAGGCTTTCTTGGATTCATCCAGGCCTTCACGATGCGTAGTCAACAGACCGCGTGAATCGGCAACGATGATGTTCTCTTTTTTAGCACCCAGAGCGCAAAGCAGATTCAAACAAGACAGTGCAGCAGCACCCGCGCCTGAAGCCACAATCTTGATGTCTTCAATTTTTTTGCCGTTGATTTGCAACGCATTGAGAAGTGCAGAACCGACAATAATCGAAGTACCGTGCTGATCATCATGGAATACCGGAATATTCATGCGTTCACGCAATTTTTGCTCGATATAGAAACACTCTGGCGCCTTGATATCTTCAAGGTTAATCCCGCCAAAAGTCGGTTCTAATGCAGCGACAATATCCACAATTTTGTCTGGATCATTTTCAGCAATTTCGATATCGAATACATCAACGCCAGCAAATTTTTTAAATAATACGCCTTTACCTTCCATCACCGGTTTAGAAGCCAAAGGACCAATATTACCCAGGCCAAGCACGGCAGTACCGTTGGTCACGACAGCAACCAGGTTGCCACGAGCTGTATACAATGCAGCAGTTGAAGGATCGCGTTCAATCTCAAGACATGGTGCAGCTACGCCAGGCGAGTAAGCAAGGGCCAAGTCACGTTGGTTGACCAATTGTTTGCTTGGTGTAACGCTGATTTTTCCCGGGGTAGGAAATTCGTGATAGTAAAGGGCCTGTTGCTTTAAAGATTGTTCGTCCATCAGTCTCTCGATCGTTGTAAAGATTACCCGGTCAGCGGGCAAAGAATTTATTTATGTTCCTGAATATACCATTTGTTAGCCAGTTCGGACAGACAAAGACGGCCGTTTTTCCAACAAACTTATTGTGGTCGGGTATGGACTTAGACTTGAGATATATAAGTCTGATGTGTCTTGTCTCGCACTAAATAAGCGGTTGCATCCTGCTCAGGAAGCGGTTTGGAAAATAAGTAACCTTGGGCAATATCACAGTCTAAATCACGTAGATATTCTAGCTGTTCTTCAGTCTCGATCCCTTCCGCGACCACGGTCATGCCCATGGCTTTACCCATGGCCACCATGGCGCTGACAATCGCTGCCTGTTTGTTTTCCCCAATCTTGCAAACAAAACTGCGATCAATTTTTAAGGTATCAATTGGAAAATCAGCAAGATAGGAGAGAGAAGAATAACCTGTACCAAAATCATCCAGGGCAATATGAATATGTCGCTGTTTAATTTCATTCAGCAGGTTTTTGACCGCTTCCGAATTTTCAATTAAAGAAGATTCGGTAATTTCCAGCTCCAGGCTGGCGCCAGAAATATGGTTGTCTGCAATGGCTTGGTCCAGATCATCGAGCAATTGACCACGACGCAATTGCTGTGCCACGATATTGACTGATACACAAATATGATTAAAGCCCAGATCATTCCATTGGCGAATCTGTTTAGCGGCCTGCTGGATCACTAGGCGGCCAATGTCTGAAATCAGGCTGGTCTGTTCCGCTAAGGGGATAAACAGCCCTGGTGCAATAATGCCTTTTTCTGGATGGTTCCAGCGAATCAGCGCTTCAAAGCCATAAATGCTTTGATCGCTGAAATTGATTTTTGGCTGATAATACACCACCAGTTCATTATTCTGGATCGCTTTACGCAGATCCCGTTCCAGAAAAACTCCTTTGTTCTGTAATGAATGATTTTCACTGGAATAAAAGTGAATGGTGTTGCCACCGAGATTTTTGGCTTCATTCAATGCCTGTTCGGCGCAGTTATTTAAATAATCCAGCTGACGGCCATGATCCGGATAAAATGCCACACCCATGGACAGGGTAATCACATGATCCTGACCGTAAATATTAAATGGTCTGCTAAAGGCCTGAGCAATGCGTTCACAATGGTGCTGAACTGAAGGGCGAATATGTGAGATTTCATAGAGAATCGCAAAATCATCACCATTTAGATGTGCCACAAATAACGCTTCTGCATTGGTCATGCGCAGCCGCTGCGCTACCTGACGTAAAAGTTCATCACCGCCATTATTGGACAGATATTCATTCAATGGGCGGAAACGGTCGATGTTAAGCCGAATCACAGCCATCTCTTTAATAGAGTCTTTTTGCGAAACCAGATACTGATGTAGCTGATAGTTATAGTAGAAGCGGTTCGGTAAGTCAGTCAGCGTGTCGTAATTTTCCAGATAGGACAGGCGCTGTTCCTGTAATTTACGTTCAGTCAGATCTGATACGATGCCAATATAATGGGTAATCCGGCCTTCATCATCAGTCACGGCATTAATATGCAGCCATAAGGTCGACTCTTTGCCAGACAGAAATTTTGCATAAACCTCTCCATCATAAGAACCAATCTTCTGGATCTGTTTGACAATATTGGCCTGAAAAGTACGTTGCTGGGATTTATTTTGCACCGCAATATCAAATAAGGATTTACCGATGATCTGGTCACGCTCAAAACCGCTCAGGTATTCGTAGTGGGGATTGACATCGATATAATCTAAATCAAGATTCAGAATGAAAATGCCTTCCGCAGCTTGTTCCAGTACACTGGCCACCAGTTTTAAACGTTCTTGAGACAGACGTTCCTGCTGGATATCACGACGGATACCGACCATGCGCAAGGGTTTTTTATTTTTAGGATCACGACTGATCACCCGGCCAATATCATGTACCCAACTCCAGCCACCTTCACTGAGCTTGATCCGGTAAGTGGCATCATAGCGTTCAATCTGGCCACGCAGATGCTGCTTCATATTGCGCTTAAAATAGGCCAGATCTTCAGGGTGAATCAGATACTGTAATTGCAGATGATGATCTTTGGAATCGCGCAGAATCTTTTCGTCTTTATGATTGGTTAAGGTGATGCTGCGCTCTTGAATATTCCAGTCCCATGGCCGAATACCGGCAATTTCATGTGCAAGTTTTAGATTCTGCTGCTGATTCTTCAGGTCATAATTGATCTGTTCAATATCATAGGTACGTTCCCGTACTTTTTGCTCCAGCAATTGGTTACTGAGCTGTAATTGCTGTTCAATATCTTTGGATTTATTGACTTCAGTTTTGAGTTGCTGGCACAGTTCATCAGTCCAATGCACTTGCTGTTCTGCATTTTTCACCAAAATATCATTTTCCGCATACAGACGTGAGGTGCGGCTGTGAATTCGATAACTACTTGTCGCGCACAGCAGAATCACTATGAGCGCAAAGTTTAAGGCCAGACCAAAAAAGGGATTGGAATGACCGACATGGTCAAGCTGCGACAGTAAAAAAGGGAATAAGGACGGCAAAAAGACCAGACAAAAATAGCTCAGTTTCTGGGTCAGGTAGGTCAGGCCAAATGCTTGGCTTACAATCAGCAACAAGGCAGACAAGGTCAGTGCTTCAATATCTTCAAATACAGGATTGGCCTGCGGCAAATAGTAATAAATTGTATAAATACCGGCCGCGATACAGCTTCCGACTGCAAGGCTCTGCATCTGTAACCAGCGGTGTGCACTTTTCTGGTTATATTGTTCAGGTTTAAAATACAGCGTACTTACCAGCCAACACATGCTGACCAGAAATTCTGTCAGAATAAACCAGGTATTAAAATACGTATTAGACGGGCTATATTGAATGTGATAAATACAAAAAATATAAAGGCAGATCACCATTATACTGAGCAAAAAATAGCGACTATGACGAAGCGTGTTCGCAATCTGAGCATCATGTAAATGCTGTTGAATATAGTCGTCCTGATTATCAACCATGTGATTCAATGCCTGTATTCATCCTAAACGGTTTTCGTCCTTGTGCATTGTTGTTATAAAAACCCCAGGAAATGTGTGAAATCAATTAATAAGTATTTGTTATTCTTTAGTCGAGATTAGATGTCTTAAAAATAAAAATCAACAAAATTAAAGACAAATTTTTACCCATCCGATGAACTAAAGCACATAATTCAAAATTGACAGGGCAACAACAGGAGCAGTTTCGGTACGTAGTACACGCTCGCCGATACACCAGTTGAGAAAACCTTTCTGGTTTGCGGCACTAATTTCTGCCTCACTCAAGCCACCTTCGGGGCCAATCAGCAGGGCAAGATCTAAAGTCGCATCTGCCAGTACATCTGTTTCATCTTTATTGGGTGCTAAAACCAGTTTGGTGTTCGGAAGTTCAGTATCCAGCCATTTTTCAAGTGACATGGGCGCTAAAATTTCAGGCACAATATTTAGACCACATTGTTCACAAGCGGCAATAGCAACGCCTTGCCAGTGATCTAGCTTTTTTTGATCACGATCATACTTTAAACGCATCTCACAGCGATCCGAAGTCAGCAGCTGAATCTCGGATACGCCCAGTTCGACTGCTTTCTGAATCGCATAATCCATGCGGTCGCCTTTACTCATTACTTGACCGAGTAAAGCCTGAAACTTGGGTGTGCGATTGGCAGGACTAAATGCATTGACCGAGACGGTGGCTGATTTTTTAGCAACTTCGGTTAAAGTCACGTCATATTCGCCACCCTGTCCATTGAACAGGGTCGCGCTTTCACCGACTTGCGCGCGTAAAACTTTTACCCAATGATGAAATACAGTTTCCGTAAGCTCAAGGCTGACATCAACAGTTAAATCAGCATCTATATAAAAACGTGGCATTGATCGTTCTACTCAAAAAATCGGTGAAATAAAAGGCTTAAGCTAAACCAAGATCGGTGACCAGCTGACGGGTAGGGTCAGTAGTGTTCATGGTGTAGAAATGCAAGCTTGGCGCACCACCTGCAAGCAGACGCTCACAGAATTTAACCACAACTTCATGGCCAAAGGCTTTAATGCTAGCAGTATCGTCACCATAGGTTGCCAGTTGCTTGCGAATCCAGCGTGGAATCTCAGCGCCGGTACCATCAGCAAAGCGAATCAGGTTGCTGGCATTGGTAATTGGCATGATGCCTGGCGCAACTGGAATATCGATTCCTGCTTTCTGGATGCGATCTACAAAGTAGAAATAAGCATCTGGATTGAAGAAGAACTGGGTTAATGCCGCATTGGCACCCGCATTAACTTTATCAACAAAGTGCTGAATGTCTTTGTCAAAGCTTTCAGCCTGAGGATGCATTTCCGGATAAGCTGCGACTTCAATCTTGAAATGATCGCCTGAATGTTCACGGATAAAGCGGACCAGATCCTGTGCATAAGGTAATTCACCCAAACCGACCTGACCAGAAGGCAAGTCACCACGCAGGGCAACAATGCGGTCAATACCTTGAGATTTGTACAGGTCTAGAAGTTCAGCAATACGCGCTTTGTCATCGCCAATACAAGACAGGTGAGGGGCAACAGGTGCACCTTTGCCATTAAAGTCATTGATAGTAGACAGGGTGCGTTCACGAGTGGAACCACCAGCACCATAGGTCACAGAGAAGAATTCTGGATTTAAGAGTTGTAACTCTTGATGTACAACCTTGAGTTTTTCCGCACCTACATCAGTTTTGGTCGGGAAAAATTCAAATGAAATTGGAATCTGTTTAGACATGTTCAAATCCTTTTTATAAATACTTGTAATTTTGGATTGCCCTCATCCTAACCTTCTCCCAAAGGGAGAAGGGACTTCCATTACGATAGTTAAAGTCTTTAAAACTTACCCTCTAACTATTTTCACAATAGAAGTTTCCCTCTCCTTTTAGGAGAGGGCTAGGGAGAGGTAAAAACAAAAATTAGTATTTATAAGCATCAGACTTGAATGGACCTTCAACTTGAACGCCTAAGTAATCCGCTTGTTCTTGAGTCAATTGAGTCAAGACACCACCGAAACCAGCAACCATCGCAGCAGCAACTTCTTCATCTAATTTCTTAGGAAGAAGTTCTACACGAATTTGTGCAGCTTTTTCAGATTCTGGAAGATCAGCAAATTTCTCAGCGAATAAATGCATTTGACCCAATACCTGGTTGGCAAATGAACCATCCATAATACGTGATGGGTGACCAGTCGCATTACCAAGGTTCACCAAACGGCCTTCAGAAAGAAGGATCAGGTAATCATTTTCATTTTCTGAACGATACACCTGGTGTACTTGAGGTTTAACTTCAACCCACTTGTAGCCACGTAGGTAAGCTGTATCAATTTCAGTATCAAAGTGACCGATGTTACAAACAACTGCGCCAGCTTTTAATGAATCAAGCATTGCAGCGTCACATACGTGGTAGTTACCTGTTGTAGTTACGATAAGGTCAGTGTTTTGAAGAAGGTCAACATTGATGTCTTCTTTCTTGCCAGTTTGCACGCCATTTTTGTATGGAGATACAACTTCGTAACCGTCCATGCATGCTTGCATTGCGCAGATTGGATCAACTTCAGTTACGCGTACAATCATGCCTTCTTGACGAAGGGATTGCGCAGAACCTTTACCTACGTCACCATAACCGATCACAAGTGCACGACGGCCAGATAAAAGCATATCTGTACCACGTTTGATTGCATCGTTCAGTGAGTGACGGCAACCGTATTTGTTGTCGTTTTTAGACTTGGTTACTGAATCGTTTACGTTGATTGCAGGAACTTTTAAAGTGCCATCACGAAGCATTTCGTACAGACGTTGAACACCTGTCGTTGTTTCTTCAGTTACACCGTGAATTTTTTCAATCACTTCTGGGTATTTTTCATGAACAAGTAGTGTTAAATCACCGCCATCGTCAAGAATCATGTTGGCATCCCAAGGCGTGCCATTTACATTGATTTGTTGTTCAAGACACCACATGTATTCTTCTTCAGTTTCGCCTTTCCAGGCAAACACGGGAATGCCCGCAGCAGCGATTGCAGCAGCAGCATGGTCTTGAGTCGAGAAGATGTTACATGACGTCCAACGAACTTCAGCGCCCAATTCAACCAGCGTTTCAATTAAAACAGCTGTTTGAATGGTCATGTGGATACAGCCGAGAATTTTCGCGCCTGCAAGTGGTTTTGCTGCCGAGTAGCGTTTACGCAGACCCATGAGGGCTGGCATTTCAGCTTCAGCAAGTTTAATTTCTTTACGGCCGTAATCAGCAAGTGAAATATCAGCAACTTTGTAATCTGTAAATGAAGCAGTAACCGCGTTCATCAGGATCTCCTAGGAAAAAATAGATTGGATCGTTCTGTTCGCGGATGCCGTTGTTGATCAGAACGAATGTCTGACCGATGGTCGAGCCTAGCGATTTTACATTTAGTGCCTGTAAAACGTCGCAGCATCCCTCGACTAGCGCAGTATTGTACTTGGATTCTATGAATGAGCCAAGTTGAAAAAAGATAATATTAATTGTTTTCTAAGTTTTGAGTTTTTAGTTGATCAAAAGCCTGTCAGCCTGTAGGCATTAAAATCGAATATTTTCTATTTATTCTTTTTTTGATTCTCCCGCCTCACAGGGGAATAAGCACGATATTTAATTTTATCGTCATGATTATGCGTTTAAAAAAGCCCATCATCTGACGGGCTTTTTATTTATTCTATTTCCTGTTCAATCTTATCTGCTTTTTGTGTCCAGTAATCTGCCTGTATGTCATCAGCGACAACACCTAAACCGTTCCCATAAATAAAAGCAAGATCGCGCATGGCCTGAACTTCACCCCATTCCGCAGCCTGTTTGACTAAAGAAATTGATTTCTCTACATCTTTTTCAATCACATCACCACGACGGTAGAAACCGGCCAGCTCTAAAGTCGCAGCAGGGTGCTTCTCGATATTGGCCTTGCTTAACCAGTAATAGGCTAACTCAAAGTGAGCTTTGGATTCTTCCGGATCTTCTTCTGCTAATTCTTTGGCATAAACGGTATAACCTTCACCTAACCAGTACATTGCATCCACCAGCCCGCCGTTGGCAGCTTT
Source organism: Acinetobacter lwoffii (assembly GCF_024129855.1). Taxonomy (GTDB): domain Bacteria; phylum Pseudomonadota; class Gammaproteobacteria; order Pseudomonadales; family Moraxellaceae; genus Acinetobacter; species Acinetobacter lwoffii_L. The sequence continues at coordinate 73,081 of NZ_JAMXXC010000002.1, read as the reverse complement.
CAATGCCCATTCTTCAGCCAGAATGATGTCATCATCATGCTCGCTTTGCATATACAGCTCAGCCAGTTCAAATTGCGCTTCAGCATTACCGGCTAAGGCAAGATTGGTCAGGGCAGCAGGGGGAGAAACACGCTGGGTCATATCAACATCTCAAAAATATTGTGTGTAGACTAAAAGGTTTAAAGCAAAAAAGCCAATCCGAAAGTCAGCTTTTTAAAGAGATTGGTCAATCAAATGATTAGATCAAGCAAAGAATCCCTGAGATCGAGGCGATGAACACACAGAACATTACGATCACTTTAATTCTACTTGCCAGATAACTCAGGCTTAAGCCGACCACCAGTGCTGCAAAAGTCAGACTACCCAGCCAGTAACTGATCATATTGCTGATAGCTCCTGTACACAGGCACAGAATCAGGGCGAGTATGAGCAATACCCAACCGAGAATAGTCGCAAGTTGTGTTTTTGCAGGGTTGAGTTCTGTGTCAAAAATCTGTTTTTGATGTTTGGACATCGACGTTGCAAGCGCAAAGAAACCCAGTGAAGTTAAAGCCCAAATCAGTAAGAAAAACATCATGACTGATTCTCCTTGAGAGCAACCTTGGCTTTTTTAGGCGACAAGCCTTTATGGTTTTTCACTTTTTTAAATGAAAACCAGAACAAGATCGCAAGCACCCACATCGCTAGATCAAAAGAAGCAATGACCCATTGACCATGCAAGATGCTATTCCAGATCGCCTGACCGCCGGTCAGAAAATTGACGATTGGGAGCAAGGCAAATGCAGCAGTGGCAAGCAGTAATAGTTCCAGCCAGGCCTGACGATGACTGCGAATCATGGTATACAGTAAAGTCAGCAACCAGACAATAAAGAAGCTACGTATTTCCCAGTTCAGACGCATGTCCATGTCTGCCGGAATAAAACGGTTGGCATAGAAATAGGCAGCACAGGCAACAGGTAAACCAATAATGGCAGCGATATTGGTGACTTCCACAAGACGATAACCAAACGATTTATAGCCTTGTTTCTGTTGCTGTGGTGCACGTTTGACACACCATAGAATCAAGCCGGTGGCAATCATCAAGGTACCCACCACACCTGACATGAACAATAACCAGCGTAACGCCAGATCTACGCCACGTGCTTCATGCAATGTGGTGAATACATTATAAATACCATTTGCGATTGAAGGTATTTTCAGTGTGGTTTGATCTGGCTTTAATTCACCTGTTACGCCATTAAAAGCAAGGCTCGGATAAACATTGCGATAAGCTACGCTGACTCCGTTTAAGGCACGAAGCTCAATTTCTGCTTTTACGGTATTTGGCTGGATAATAGTTATCATACCCACCGGATTATTTTTCCATTCTTTTTCGGCTGTTGCCAAGATCGGAGCTAGATCGGTTAACGGTGCAGGAGGTGCAGCTTGCATTTCATCACGAGAGCGGCGACCTTCACTGCGTGCAGACATTTCACCGCGCTCGCCACGATTTTCTCTCTCAGCTTGCGGTCGACGTTCTTTGCTCTAACTATGGCTTTCACGGGATTCAGCCTGAATACTGTTGTCTTGAACCAAACTCTTACGTTGATCCTGAAGGAAAGCACCACGATTTTCATAAATCTGGTTTACGCCCCAGGGCATGAGGGTAAAAAGCAATAATAATAAGCCACTGAAGGTAATCATGATGTGAAAGGGCAGGGCAAATACCGCAGTAGCATTGTGTGCATCCAACCATGAACGCTGACCTTTGCCGGGACGGAAAGTAAAAAAATCCTTGAAAATTTTCTTATGGGTAATGACACCGCTGATGATTGCCACCAGCATGAGCAGGGTCGCAACGCCGACCATCCAGCGCGCCCAGATTCTTGGCAAACCATACAATTCAAAGTGGAAACGGTATAAGAATGAACCACCGCGTGTTTCACGCGCTTGCAAAACTTCGTCGGTGGCGCTGTCAATCGTCACGCGGGTACCGCCACGACGGGCACGCGGATCTTCGCCGGCACTACGAATAGTCAGGGTGGTAGTATTTTGGCGTGAGTTAGGAAGCTGGATTGCCCAGCTGCCAGCATCCGGATGGTGCTGTTGCAGATAAGCCAGTGCCACACGGGTTTGTTCGATTTGAGTCTTTGGTGGAACTGATTGATGAAATTCCGGTTTCATCCAGACGGTAATTTCGTTCTGGAAAAAGCTTAAGGTTCCGGTCAAGAAAATCGCATATAAAAGCCAGCCTAAAATCAGACTGGCCCAGGTATGCAACCACGACATCGACTGGCGTGGACCTTCGGGTTTTGCATCTACTCTCATCTCAATTTCCTAAAAGCTTATAGGCGATATAGAGTAAAACACCGGGAATCGCGATCCCGAGCGTAGCTTTGAGCGTCTTATTCACCATAAATACCCAGATAAATGCAGCAGCATTCAAGCTAAAGCCAATCAGGGTGGCGGACATGGCTGCACTGCTTCCACTGTCGATAAAAAGCTGGGCAATCACGATCGTTGCCAGTGTAGCCAGTAGATAACCGCCAGCACCCGCCAGAATAAAGCGATATAAAATCATCCCACGATAAGCCAGCATACTTGCTTTGACTTTATTTTTGCTTGATGGTTTCGGTGCAGTAACTGTTCCAGTCGCTATGGCTTGCATATTCGGACTATTCATCATCGAAAATTCTATTTACAAACTTATGAAGTAATTAATGATAATGATAACAATTATTGTTTAGATTTTAAATATGGGTTGTTGAACTATTTATATGAAAAATAAGTAAAACTGGAAGTTAGGTTAAAAAAGAGAGGGGGAAAGGAATTAAAAAAGATCAAAATGTAAGGCTTGAAAATAAAAACAGCGGCTCGAAGGCCGCTGTCTAAACTTCATTTATTCACGATTAGTCTTGCTGAATACCTGCAACCACCCAGTCCTGATTTGAACCTGCTGGTTTGGTGAAATGCCAGATTTCTGCGAACGGTTGCGGCAAGCTGTTTAAGTCTTCGCTTACCGTACCTGTAAAGCGTACGCTGACAATATACTGGCCATTGTCAGTCGATGAGTCGACGACCATCGCATTCAGATTTGAAAACTCGGCAACATCCTGATCCTGATTGCTCATGATGTCGTTATACATTGACTGATAAAGTTCAGGAGTCAGATAACGCTGAATTTCAGAAATGTTGCTTGCTGTATTCATGGACTGAATATGGTTAAAACGCTGACGCGCTACACGCAAGAATGCTGCAGGTTCAGTACCATCCGGTAACTGGCTGCCACTTTGGGTATAAGCTGCACCAAAAGGCGCGTTATTTACCGGAGCAGAACCGAACGGAGCATTGTTGCTTGACGTTTGACCACCCACATTCTGACCAAAAATATTGGTACTGTCACCACCGCGAGGTGCAGTCGGTGCCTGACCAAAAGGTGCTGTATTACCAGCACCGCTATTTGGTGCGTATGGGTTAGAAGCTACTTTTTTTTTTGCGCCCATCTTACGGAAAATGAAGAAGGCAACAGCAGCAGCAAGAAGGATCCAGATCCAGCCTGGAATACCACCTTTTTCCTCTTCGGCTTGAGCAGCCTGAGCTTCAGATGCTGCTACACTTTGATCATCCGCCAAGGCATTGGCAGCAACTGCACCAATCGCAGCACCGGCTACACCCGCGGCAACCATGCCGCCGACACCCGGACCGGATTTTTGCTGGGTTGCAGCACCGGCAACTGGCGCTTGTTGAGCAGGCGCAGCTTGACGAGGTTGTTGATAAGATTGAGTAGGTTGTGCAGAACGTTGCATGCCGTGACTTTTACCGCCACCGGCACGTTTTGCTTCAGCTGCAAAAGGCGCAACCAATAAAACTGCTGTCAAGATACCTGTGATCAAACCGCGCTGTCGAACTTCCATTCATTTTTCCTATGAGAATAAAACCTGTTTGTACAGTCTATTTATATAGGCTTTGTGTGGAATTTCAATCAAAAATCTGTATTTTTTTGCTCTTTGTACGAAATGAGCCGGTTTACAGTTAATTGAGTTCATCACTCAGCGCCATTGCCTCGCTCAAGGCTTCATGTAAACGCGCAACTGCAATAATTTGCACGCCCTCGATGGATTTTTGCGGTGCATTGCCGCGAGGGACAATAATGTATTTAAAACCATGTTTAATCGCTTCTTTCAGCCGTTCCTGACCGTTCGGCACAGGGCGAATCTCTCCAGACAGTCCGACTTCCCCAAAAACCGCCAGCTGTTGCGGTAAGGCTTTGCCACGAATGCTGGAAGCGCAGGCGAGAAGTACCGCCAGATCCGAACCTGTTTCGGTAATTTTCAATCCACCGACAATATTGACATAAACATCCTGGCCGGAGGTTTGCACACCACCATGCCGATGCATGACTGCAAGGAGCATATTTAGACGGTTCTGATCCAGGCCAAGCGCTACGCGTCTTGGTTGGCCATGTGCATCATCGACCAGTGCCTGAACCTCAACCAGTAGCGGGCGCGTACCTTCGCGGCTGATCATTACAATCGAACCGGGAATCGCTTCATCATAACGGCTTAAAAAGATGGCTGAAGGATTGGAAACTTCGCGCAGACCTTTATCGGTCATGCCGAACACACCGAGCTCATTGACCGCACCAAAACGGTTTTTGACCGCTCGGATCATCCGGTAACGTGAATCCGACTGGCCTTCAAAATACAGCACACAGTCCACCATATGTTCCAGTACACGTGGGCCGGCCAGTGCGCCTTCTTTGGTTACATGACCGACCAGAAACAAAGACGTGCCACTATTTTTGGCAAAACGGGTCAACAAGGCCGCTGATTCACGAATTTGTGAGACACCACCTGGTGCAGATTGCAGGGTTTCGGTGTACAGGGTTTGGATCGAGTCCAGGATTGCCACCGCAGGACGTTGCTGGGCCAGTACTTCACAAATACGTTCGACGCAGGTTTCTGCCATGACTTTGAGCTGGTCGGTCGGCAGATCCAGACGCTGGGCACGTAAAGCCACCTGAGACAAGGATTCCTCACCGGTCACATATAGGGCCGGATTTTTGGCAGATGCCATGTGTGTGGCTGTTTGTAGCAAGATGGTAGATTTACCAATCCCGGGATCACCGCCGATCAGGACCACCGACCCGGTCACCAGTCCGCCACCCAAGACCCGGTCAAATTCGCTGATACCCGTTGGTAGACGGGTTTCATGAGAGACTGAGACCTGATTTAAAGTCGTGATGCTGGACGCCTGGCCTGCATATCCACCACCGATTTTTGGCTGGGCGCGATGCGTCACTGCCGGTGCAATGGTCACCTCAACCAGGCTGTTCCATTCCCCGCATTCAGAACACTGCCCCGACCATTTTGGATGATCGGCACCACACTGTTCACAACGATACACACTTTTTGCTTTAGCCATATTTGAAGATGTAGCGATTGAAATTGAGTGACAGCATAGCGGTGAATGCTATAGAAAACCAAGCCTTTCACCTGAAAAATCATGGTTTTTACGACAAGGCTTGTCGTTTTTATTTATGCTGATTTGAATGCTATGCGTCAACGCCGTCTATAATGCCCATCTTGTTATGCTGGAATGGAACAGATCTTGTCACAATTGCTGAAACATATTGATGCGATCGCACGTGAAAAAAACCGTGATGTGCTGTTTGTGCATTTTGATCATTATGTACATCCAGATCGGGACGCAAACTCGGTTCGCCAAATGTTGATCGGCTGGCTAGAGCAACAGGGCATTGTCTATATGCCGTGTTTAGGTGTGGATCAAACCGTCCATAGTGAAATCTACCTGGGTGGTCTTTATCTGGATGTACCTTTTGATCTGCATCATAAAACCTATCAAAAATTGAGTGGATATCTGGAAGATGAACAGGGCAATATGAAAATTAAAGGCATTCAGTTTTTTGTTTTATCTTTAGGACTAGCGTTGGAGCTTGAATCTGAGTGGGACAAGCTGGCTTGTAGTGGTTTACGTTGCTAAATTTTCATGATGAAGAATGGAAAAGATGAAGCATAAAAAGCCACGATTTACGTGGCTTTTTTATATGTGAATTGAATATTTACACAACTTATCAATTAATAAAGTTCACCAGATTTACGTCTTGCAATGAAGTCTTTCGACTCTTTGGCAATAACACCAGACAGAAGTAATAAGCCAATCAGGTTTGGAACCGCCATCAGGCCGTTGAAGGTGTCGGCAAATAGCCAGACCAGATCCAGTGTGGCCACACAGCCAATGAAAACTGTAGCAATGTAAATGATACGGTAAGGCAGTACGAATTTTTCACCGAGTAAATAGGTGGCACATTTTTCTCCGTAGTAGCTCCAGCCTAAAATGGTGGAATAGGCGAAGAAAATAATACCGAAAGTGACCACCCAACCACCGACACCCGGCAGCAGTTTGTCGAACACGCCGATAGTCAATACCGCACCGGTTTGATCTCCGAATGAATTACCGGCCATGATATAACCCATCACCAGGACAATACCGGTAATTGAACAGACAATAATCGTATCAATAAAGGTACCGGTCATGGATACCAAACCTTGACGGGCCGGATGATCGGTTTTTGCCGCTGCGGCAGCAATCGGCGCAGAACCCATGCCGGCTTCGTTGGAGAATACACCACGTGCCACACCATAACGAATCGCCGCACCAATCGCACCGCCCACTGCAGCTTCACCGGTAAATGCATAGGTGAAGATCATTTTTAGTGCCGGCACGACCAGTTCCAGATTATTAAAAATAATAATCAGACCGCCAGCCACATAACCCACCGCCATAATCGGCACGATCACAGAAGAAGCTTTGGAAATCGATTTAATCCCGCCCAAAATCACCAGTGCTGAAAAGGCAGTGATAATGATCCCCGTCATCCAGGTTTCGATGCCCAGGCTGTTTTCAACCGCCAGTGCTACGGTATTCGACTGTACTGAACTGCCAATCCCAAAAGAAGCCAGTGTCCCGAACAAGGCAAAAATCAGCGCCAGCCATTTCCATTTCAGACCACGTTCGATGTAGTACATCGGACCACCGGACATTTCACCTTTCTCATTTTTCACTCGGTATTTGACTGCCAGAACACCTTCGCCATATTTGGTCGCCATACCAAACAAGGCAGTCATCCACATCCAGAACACGGCGCCCGGGCCACCGAGGACACAGGCAGTGGCTACGCCGGCAATGTTACCGGTACCAATCGTGGCAGAGAGTGCGGTCATGAGTGAAGCGAATTGGGAAATGTCCCCTGAGTGGTCAGGATGCTTGCCAAAGACCTGTTTGAAGGCTAGGGGCAACATGCGGAACTGCCAGAACAATAAACGGAAGGTGAGGAAGATCCCGGTACCAACAATCAGTACCAGCATATAAGGGCCCCACACCCAGCCGCTTAAAGTTTCCATTAAACTTTGTAAATTTTGCATAAAATTCTTCTTATTGATCCATGTCTGTGTAGTTCGAGGTATTGATTAAAAAGCAATTGCTATGCCAGATGCATTCATCCTGAATGCATAAATTGGCTGAATAGTGTTCTATTTTTTACACAGTTTTAAAAATTTGACAAGAAATTACTGGAATATCGCAGGTCAAAAATAAAGCAGAAATGTAACTGTAGAGCGATATAAGAAAAATAAATTAACTTCTTCAATTAATCAGGAAATACAAATGATGCAAATTTTATTTTTGTATTCAGCATTTTTTACGTTAATTTGTCGCGAGTAAAACTCAAAGTTGTAATTAATAATGTCAGAAAAATATAACAATTCGTCGGCAGAGCACGGTGAATTAAAGCGGAGTTTGTCCAATCGGCACCTACAGTTAATTGCCATTGGGGGTGCCATCGGAACCGGCCTGTTTATGGGTTCGGGTAAAACCATTAGTCTCGCAGGTCCTTCAATTCTGGTGATCTATATGATTATCGGTTTTATGGTCTTTCTGGTGATGCGTGCATTGGGGGAATTGTTACTCTCCAATTTGCAATATAAATCATTTATTGATTTTGCCACGGATCTGATCGGGCCTTGGGCCGGATACTTTGTCGGCTGGACCTACTGGCTGTGCTGGATCACCATCGGGATCGCAGATCTGTCAGCCATTATTTATTATCTGCAATTCTTCAATAATGGCTTGCCGTTTAGCCCTGAAGAAGGGGTGATGATCAGTGTTGCCGCGATTGTGTTTATCATGGGGCTGAATCTGGTCACGGTAAAACTGTTTGGAGAAATGGAATTCTGGTTTGCCCTGGTCAAAATTATCGCTATTGTGGTGCTGATTGCCGTTGGTCTGTGGATGGTGTTTACCGGCTTTACCAATGATGCCGGTACGGTCGCATCCTTTAGTCATATCTGGGAGCATGGCGGTTTGTTCCCAACGGGTGCCATGGGCTTCCTGGCCGGTTTCCAGATTGCAATCTTTGCCTTTGTCGGGGTAGAGCTGGTGGGGACTACCGCAGCTGAAACTAAAGATCCGGAAAAGAACCTGCCAAAAGCGGTGAACTCTATTCCGATCCGTATCATTATTTTCTATGTATTGGCACTGCTAATTGTGATGTCAGTGACACCATGGAACCAGATTGACCCGAATGTATCGCCCTTTGTAAACCTGTTCAGTCAGGCTGGCATTGCAGCGGCTGCGATCATCATGAACCTGGTGGTATTGTCCTCGGTGATGTCCTCGATGAACAGTGGTGTATTCTCGACCAGCCGTATGCTGTTTGGCCTGTCGCGTGAAGAGCAGGCACCGGTTGCCTTTGGTCGCTTGAACCGTCGCGCTGTGCCTGCAAATGCCCTGTATTTTTCTGCCGTGTGTTTGTTGCTGGGTGCAGCACTTCAGTATTTTGTTCCGGATACCGTTCGGGCCTTTACCTTGGCCACGACTTTATCCACGATTCTGTTTATTTGTGTCTGGATCATCATTATCTGGAGCTATATCGTGTATTACAAAACACGTCCAGAACTACATGCAAAGTCAACTTTTAAGTTGCCAGGTGGTGTAGTGACTTGTTGGGTCGTGATTATTTTCTTCCTGAGCATGATCGTGGTCTTGGCGCTGGAAGAGGATACCCGCCAGGCACTGATGATCAGTCCGATCTGGTTTATCCTGTTAATCATTGGCTATTTTGGTTTCTATAAACAGAAACATAAATAAACCTTATCAATAAAAACGTCAGCGATCTGCTGGCGTTTTTTTTTGTCTAAAGATACTCTCTAGCGTTTAACGCTTGGGTCATGCCGAATGATCGCGTTATACTTCATCGAAACTATTACATTAGGTGGTCAGATGCGCCAAGTCATTTGCTACATCAGTATCTTAGCGACAGGTCTTGTTCTTGCAGGTTGTGGACAGTCAGGTGCTTTGCACTTGCCAAATGATCCGAATTACGACAAGCGTGCCAAGTATCTGTTATACAAAAATACTGAAACTGAGCCTAAAGCGTCCGATGAAGAACGCGAGGCACCCGTGCAACAACAGTTTGCTGCACCTACCGATTCAGACGTTAAAACCACACCATAACGCTTTCACAGAAAGGATACCTTCATGAGTTTCACCCGCATTAATGGGGTATTGCACGCTGAGCAATGTTCATTACAACAGCTCGCGGAGCAATTTGGCACACCACTCTATGTTTATTCTAAAGCCACTTTGGAAAAGCATTTTTTAGATATGGATCGTGCTTTTGATTTTATCGACCATCAAATCTGTTTTGCGGTAAAGTCCAACTCTAATCTTGCGGTATTGAATGTATTGGCCAAACAGGGTGCCGGTTTTGATATTGTGACTGGTGGTGAATTGGCGCGTGTGCTGAAAGCCGGTGGTGATGCATCGAAAATTGTATTTTCGGGTCTGGGTAAATCTGAAGCGGATATCAAAAAAGCGCTAGAAGTTGGGATTGCCTGCTTTAACGTCGAATCTTATGCCGAGCTGGATCGTATACAGAAAGTTGCGACTGAATTAAATGTCAAAGCGCCGATTTCATTGCGTGTCAATCCGGATGTCGATGCCAAAACCCATCCTTATATTTCAACGGGCTTAAAAGAAAATAAATTCGGTATTCCATCGGATAGCGTGTTTGAAACTTATCAATATGCAGCGTCATTGCCAAATCTGGATGTGGTCGGGATTGATTGCCATATTGGTTCACAGTTGACTGAAACCCAGCCATTTGTGGATGCACTGGATCGTGTCATTGTCATGATCGACCAGTTAAAAGAGCTGGGCATTCACCTCAAACACATCGATATCGGTGGTGGTCTGGGTGTGACGTATAAAGATGAAACCCCGCCGTCAGTTGAAGAATATGCCAATGCGCTACGTCCGGCTTTAGAAAAGTTGGGCTTGAAAGTGTATATGGAACCGGGACGTAGTATTTCTGCTAATGCAGGTGTGCTGCTGACTAAAGTGGATCTATTAAAACCAACGAATTACCGTAATTTCGCGATTATTGATGCTGCGATGAATGACCTGATTCGCCCTGCGTTATATGAAGCATGGATGGATATTCAATCTGTTACACCTCGTACCGATATCGAAACGAAAGAATGGGATGTCGTGGGTGCAATTTGTGAAACTGGTGATTTCCTGGGTAAAGAGCGCGAGCTTGCGATCAAGGAAAATGATGTGCTGGCTGTACTTGGCGCTGGTGCATACGGTTTTGTGATGAGCTCAAACTACAACAGCCGTGGTCGTGCTGCTGAAGTAATGGTCGACGGTGATCAGGCGCATTTGATTCGTGAACGTGAAACGATTGAATCACTCTGGGAACGTGAGCGTTTATTGCCTTAAGGATAAATCAGGATGTTATTAGAATTTACCAAGATGCATGGTCTGGGCAATGACTTTATGGTGGTTGACCTGATCAGCCAGCGTGCTTATTTAGACACTTTGACCATTCAGCGTTTGGCCAACCGTAACTTCGGCATTGGTTTTGATCAACTCTTGGTGGTTGAGCCACCCGATGTGCCAAGTGCAGACTTTAAATACCGGATTTTTAATGCCGATGGTTCGGAAGTGGAGCAATGTGGCAATGGCGTGCGCTGTTTTGCCAAATTTGTACATGATCGTCAGCTCACGACCAAAACCAAAATCAAGGTACAAACCAAATCTGGTATTGTTGAGCCGGAATTGGGTGCGAATGGTTGGGTACGGGTCAATATGGGTTATCCAAAATTTTTGCCTCAGGAAATTCCATTTGTAGCTGATGCGCAGGAGAGCCTGTATGACATCGATCTTGCTGGCGGTGAAAAGCTGACCATTGATGTGGTCAATATGGGGAATCCACATGCGGTGACAATCGTACCGGATGTGATTGCTGCCGATGTCGCACGTATTGGTCCACAAGTTGAATCACATGCGCGCTTCCCGGCACGAGTCAATGCTGGCTTTATGCAGATTATTGATGAAAAACATGCACGTTTACGTGTGTACGAGCGTGGTGTAGGCGAGACCTTAGCTTGTGGTACAGGTGCCTGTGCTGCCGCAATTTCAGGTATGCGCCGTGGTCTGCTGTCGAGCAAAGTGGAAGTTGAACTGGCAGGCGGCAAGCTGCAAATTGAATGGAAAGAAGGTGATGTGGTCTGGATGACCGGACCAACGGCGACCGTGTATGAAGGACGTCTGGATTTACGTTATTTCCAGGGTTAAGCTTGGTTCCGCTTGAGAAAAAAGCACTGTCTGATCGATGGTGCTTTTTTTATGCTAGGATGGGAAAAACCGTAGAATTTGACCGAGATGAATACGCTTGTTTTCCTGCCGGGTGCTTCAGGAAGCCAGCACTTTTGGCAGCCATTAAAGGCAGCATTAACCGAATATCCAGATCAGCAAGTCATTGCCTATCCAAGCTTTGATGGCGTAGCACCAAATTTGGCCATTCAAAATCTGCATGATTTGCAAGAATTCGTGGAAAAGCAGATAGAGTATGATTCCATTCTGATTGCCCAGTCTATGGGTGGTGTATTGGCCGTTGGGTTGGTACTTAAGCATCCACAGAAAGTCAAAGGACTGGTATTGTTGGCGACATCTGGTGGCCTGAATTTGCAATCATTTCATTGTGCAGACTGGCGAACAGATTATCATGAACATTTTAAAACAGCACCGGACTGGTTTGTACAAGACCAAACTGAATTTAGCCGCATTCAGCTTGAAAGTCTTGACATTCCGATCTTACTGATCTGGGGCGATCATGATCCTTTAAGTACTGTTCAGCTTGGACAATACTTGGCAGGAATTTTTAAAAATGCAAAATTGCATATTATCCAAGGTGGAGATCATTTCTTTGCCAATTCTCATGCAAATCAGGTTGCAATGCTGATTCAAGATTATTTGGAGCAACTCTAAATGGAGCAAGCAGTGATTGTCCCACCTCAACTCTTGCTTAACATGTGGCTGAAAGAACGTGAAATTCAAAACCAGTCCAAACATACCTTGCAAGCCTATGAACGTGATGTCTCAGATTTTTTAGAGTTTTGCCAGCGTGAGCAGCTCAATTTAAACGATGTAGAAGCCACCGATTTACGCCAGTTTCTGGCTGAAAAAGTGGAACAGCATCAGCTCAGTCCTAGCAGTCTGCAACGTATGCTTTCGGCTATTCGCCAGTTTATGAAATGGGCCGAGCAGGCTCAGCATATGGCTTTTAATCCGGCGGATGATTTTCAGTTAAAACGTCAATCGCGTCCTTTGCCGGGCATGGTGGATATTGAAACAGTCAACCAGATTATTGATCAGCCTGCGCCCGAAAATGAAATACAGCAGCAAATGTGGCTCCGGGACAAAGCGATTTTGGAATTGCTTTATTCGAGTGGGTTGCGTCTGGCAGAACTGCAAAGCCTGAGAATTAAAGATATTGATTTCAACCGGCAGTTATTACGCATTACTGGTAAAGGCAATAAAACCCGGATTGTGCCTTTCGGTTCCAAGGCCAAAGACAGCGTGATGGCTTGGTTGCAAGTCTATCCTTTATGGAATGGCGATTTTGTACCGGAGGCGAATGTATTTATTACCCAGAAAGGCAATCCGCTCGGTGCAAGACAGATTGAGAATCGGGTTAAATTTCAGGCGCAGCGCGCAGGCGTCAATGTGGATCTGCATCCGCATTTGTTAAGACATTGTTTTGCCAGTCATATGTTGTCGAATAGCCGGGACTTACGAGCGGTGCAGGAAATGCTGGGACACAGTAATTTAACCACCACGCAAATTTATACCCATGTTGATTTTGACCATCTGGCCCAGATTTATGATCAGGCCCATCCGCGTGCGCAGCATAAAGAAGATTGATCATGTGCCCAGTTTTAAAGAATAAAAATCATGAAAATTGTATTTTTGGCACAAAACTTTCATATATAAACCTTAAAATGGAATTGAACTGAACATTGGCGTTCGGGTAAGCATTTCACTATTGTCTTATTCGTTAAATGCGCCATTTCAGGTATAACAATAACTAGTATTTAATATTTAAAATGAAATATTGCTGAGTAGAGTCTCAGCATTTGACCGATGGGAGGTGACATGGACACACTGGTAATTGCAGATATAGAGCAAAAATATGCACAGTTAAGTGAAGCTCAAAAAGAAATGTTTGCAGGTTATGGTTTGCGACAAATCAAGCATTTTGTGGACATTAGCTTACCCAATCTTGAAGCGACCTTACCTGAAGGCGCCATCATTCAAGGGATTAATGCCGATGGAAAAGTTCAGGCCTTTAATGCGGCGACTAGGCAATACTATTTATGGATTTCTGATTTGCAATGGCAATTGTCGAATCGTGCGACCCAGGCAGTCGATTTAAAAGAAGATGCGATTGCAATTTGGCAAATTTTTGAATTGGCAGACTATGAGCTGGTAGATTTAAGCCATGTACATCGTGATTTTTTAGCACAAGAAACTGAGTAAATTCTGAAGCATCCACATAACATAAAAATAAGATTCAGTCCTGTGATTTGGCTTTGCTCAAGAGGAAAAGGTTGTCTTCTATAGGCAACCTTTTCTTATAGTAGAACTTTCAATCTATGCGCTTGCAGCACATGTTATGGTTTAAGCAAGCATACGATTATGCAAATCTTAAATTAAGAACATAGCGTCGTTGTCTAAAATCAGTTTGCCTATAAATCTTCTAAAGGCAGCTGGAAACTCTGTTTAATAATCTGACTCGGTAAATCTGTTTTGACACTGGTAATACCATTTTTTTTGGTCAGATGGGTCGACTGAAATTTACGGTAACTTTCCAGATCAGGCACCACAACTTTCAACATGGCATCGCTCTCTCCCAAAATAATGTAGCACTCCATCACTTGCGGCAATTCTTTCATCGCCTCAATAAAGGTATCAATGGTTTCGGCATCCTGACCGACTAACCAGATGCGTGAAAATAAAATCAGCTGAAAACCAATTTTTTGTTGGTCGACAATAGTCGTGTAATTCTGAATCACGCCTGCATCTTCCAGTAATTTTACCCGGCGTAAACAGGATGAAGGTGAAAGTCCGATTTCACGTGCCAGATCATTATTCTGAATACGGCCATTGGACTGTAAATGTCGAATGATATTTTTATCAATTCGATCAAGTTTTACCCGCACAGACTTGGTGGATATTTTCATAAATTAGAATAATATTCGAAAAATAATACTTATTATAAAATAAATTGAAAGCCAATTTTGTAAAAAATCGCAGATACTTGTTTCACTTTCTGGAGTTTGAAAGGAAAAGGAAATGTCTGTATTTGTACTCTTTGCACTGACCGTGCTTCCCCTGATTTTTACGCCTGGACCCGATATGTTATTTATCCTGTCTCAAGTGATGGGTAAAGATGCAAAAGCAGGCATGATGGCAACCTTAGGGGTGTGTTGCGGTTATCTGGTGCATTCTATTCTGGTGGCACTCGGAATTGCGGCTATTATTATCTCTTTTCCGGTGCTGTTTGAAACAATTCGCTGGCTTGGGATTGCGTATCTGTTGTATTTGGCCTTTAATTTGCTCAAATCGGTATTCAGTAAAAAAGCGCTGAACATTGAGAAAAAGACCTCAGCCAATCCGATTAAAAAAGGTTTTTTTACTGCGCTGTTAAATCCAAAAGGCATGTTGATTTATTTTGCGATTTTGCCGCAGTTTATTGATAAATCCGCCAATACTGTCAGCCAAGGTTTGATCCTGTCCTTTATTTTTATCAGTCTGATTTTTGTAGTGTATTGTAGCTTAAGTATTTTGTTCAGCAAAATCAGCCAAAAAACCCAAATGGATGAACGTAAACAAAAATGGGTGGATGGAACTTCTGGTGGTTTACTGGCACTTGCTGCAAGCTGGCTCATCATCAATTAATCTGGTTGCAAAGAAGCATACTGTTCGCAGTATGCTTTTTTTATAATTGCGAAGATTTGAAATTAAATATTCACTTTGTCGGCGTAGAATTCAATGCGCTGGTTTATTATTTGGTCAATTTGTCTTTATATTAGGTTTAATTCGCTCTCAAAAAGAGTTCTGTCCAAAATGACAAAAGCTGACATACGTATATTCCGGCTGTTTTGCTTCAAGCTGCTTTAAATCAATTTAAATTAAATGTGATCAATCAAAACTTCTGATGTGATTAATCAGATAAAAAAATAATATAAATCAATGGGTAAATTTTAAGTAAATATTGATACATTTCATTGTAATAAAACGATAACAATTAATTGTGAACGCATCGTTCAGGGAAAATTACGCATTTTTACACCTCTTTGTTGAATTGTGACTTGACCGAAATGCCGTACACATTGCAAGATAGGGCACCTAAAAAAATTTAAGTGAAGAGTTACACTAACTTTTCTCAACATTTACATTTGCTAAAACAGCCGAGGATTACATGAAGGCTCTTGTTGCTGTAAAACGTGTGGTTGATGCCAACGTTAAAGTTCGTGTTAAACCGGACAACAGTGGTGTTGACTTAACTAACGTTAAAATGTCAATTAATCCATTCTGTGAAATTGCAGTGGAAGAAGCGGTTCGTTTAAAAGAAAAAGGAACTGTTTCAGAAATCATTGTTGTTTCTATTGGTCCTAAAGAAGCCCAAGAACAGATTCGTTCTGCAATGGCGCTTGGTGCTGACCGCGGTATTCTGGTTGAAGCTGATGACAGCCAACTGGGTGCGCTGGAAATCGCTAAAATTCTGAAAGGCGTTGTTGACGCTGAACAACCACAATTGATCCTTCTGGGTAAGCAAGCAATTGATGATGACTCGAATCAGGTTGGTCAGATGCTTGGCGCTCTAATGGGTGCAGGTCAAGGTACATTCGCTTCTGAAGTAAAAGTAGATGGCGATAAAGTACAAGTAACACGTGAAGTAGACGGCGGTTTACAAACTGTTGAGCTGAAACTTCCAGCAATCATTACCACGGACTTGCGTTTGAACGAGCCTCGTTATGCGGCACTTCCAAACATCATGAAAGCGCGTAAAAAACCGCTGGATACCAAGTCACCTGCAGATTTCGGTGTAAACCCTGCAACTAAACTGAAAACAGTGAAAGTTGAATCACCTGCAGAGCGTAAAGCTGGCGTACAAGTGAAGTCTGTAGACGAGCTTGTAGAAAAATTGAAAAACGAAGCGAAAGTGATCTAATACAGAAGGATAAAAATCATGAGTATTTTAGTTATCGCTGAGCACGACAACAAAGCATTAAACGCTGCTACTTTAAACGTTGTTGCTGCAGCGCAAAAAATCGGTGGTGATATCACTGTATTGGTTGCTGGTTCTGGCGCTCAGGCAGTTGCTGACCAAGCGGCTAAAGTTGCGGGTGTAAGCAAAGTATTACTTGCTGATGACGCTGCTTATGCAAACCAATTGGCTGAAAATGTGGCTAAACTTGTTGCTGAATTAGGTAAAGGCTATACACATATCCTTGCTGCTTCTACAACAACTGGTAAAAACATTTTACCACGTGCAGCTGCGCTTCTTGACGTAAGCATGATCACTGACATCATTGCGGTAGATGGTCCTAAGACTTTCAAACGTCCGATCTATGCAGGTAACGCAATTGCAACTGTAGAATCAGGCGAAAACATCGTATTGGCGACTGTTCGTGGTACAGCATTTGATGCTGTAGCTGCTGAAGGCGGTTCTGCTGCTGTTGAAGCTGCTGCGTCTACTGGTGATGCGGGTATTTCTAAGTTTATCAACGAAGAAATCGTAAAGTCTGAACGTCCTGAACTGACAGCTGCGCGTATTGTGGTTTCTGGTGGTCGTGGTGTAGGTTCTGGTGAGAACTATCACAAGATCCTTGATCCATTGGCCGACAAGCTTGGTGCTGCTCAAGGTGCATCACGTGCTGCGGTAGATGCTGGCTTCGTACCAAACGATATGCAAGTGGGTCAAACTGGTAAAATCGTTGCACCTGACCTGTACATCGCGGTAGGTATCTCTGGTGCGATTCAGCATTTGGCGGGTATGAAAGAGTCTAAAGTGATCGTTGCGATCAACAAAGATGAAGAAGCACCAATCAATGCAGTCGCTGACTACTGGTTAGTCGGTGACCTGAACACTGTAATTCCAGAATTGGTTTCTAAAATCTAATTCCTGAATCAGCTTTAAAAAAACGCTCTTGCGCAGGCAGTGAAAGCAATGCTTTCCTGTTTTGTGCAAGGGCGTTTTTTTATGCAAAAATTTTAAAAATACTCGGCAGTCGAAACTAGAGTATTTCATTTGCATGAAAAGTGATAAAATTCCGGTTTGGTTTTTCTCCTGTTTTTAATCATGTCCTTTTCCAAAGCCGCCCATATCCTGTTCATTAGTTTTCTGCTGATTGCGCTTTATCTGGGTATTTGCATTCATACTGCCCTGAATGCACCGCCTGCGGTGACTCAGTATTTATTTAGTGAATCAGGCGCTTTTGAAGTCATGAGTCCATGGTTATGGTACTTGCTGGCAGTGCTGTGTTTGCTCAATGTTGAAATCAAACCTAATACCCGAGTGTTTACGGCTATAGCAGCGACATTGTTGGGATTGCGGGAAATGGATTTTCATAAGCAGGTGTTTGAAATGAGTTTTATTAAAACTAATTTCTATCGCAGTGCTGAAATTCCGCTCATGGATAAGCTGCTCGGATTTATTTTATTGCTCGGGATTATTTTTGTCTTTCTGGTACTGGCGAAAAAATTGGTTCAAACCATACGAAGCATGAAAGATTCTTTGAATATTGCACATTTTTTTATCTTCCTCACCATTGCCTGTGGCGGACTGAGCAAGGTGCTGGATCGCACGACCTCAACCCTGAAAGAAGAATTCGGCATCCAGTTGGTGCCACATACTCAAATCATGATTATGACCATTGAGGAAGGGGTAGAAATGTTATTGCCAGTTTTATTGATTGTGGCCGTGCTGAGCTATCGTAAAGTACTGAACCAGGCACAATAAAAATATAGAAAAAACGATGAAGATGCGCCAGTTGATTAGCGCATTTTGTTTTTGTACTCCTGTATTTTTCAAAATTTTGGGTATTGAAAAATCCTGTCTGGATGCGCTGATTTTCGGTTTTGAAATAACAAGAAAATGATCACTAAAATGAAGATAATTAACAAGGTTAAGCTGAATATTTCGACACAAAAATACAAGTGTTTATGCTATAATTTAGGGCTGTATTTTAGTTTTTAACTCAGTCGTTTGAGTTAATGATTTTGCTAGTTTTACGACATATAAATACAAGCCAAAATTGGCTTGTAGAATAAGGAGTATGCATGAGCGTATCGGAAATTAGACCGATTGCCATTGAGGATGAACTTAAAAGCTCATATCTCGATTATGCGATGAGCGTGATTGTGTCACGTGCATTGCCCGATGTACGAGATGGTTTAAAACCTGTTCATCGTCGTGTGCTTTTCGCAATGCACGAATTAGGCAATGACTATAACAAAGCTTATAAAAAGTCTGCACGTGTAGTCGGTGACGTGATTGGTAAATATCACCCGCATGGTGATTTTGCCGTATACGAAACCATTGTACGTATGGCGCAAGATTTCAGCTTGCGTTACCAATTGGTTGATGGTCAAGGTAACTTCGGTTCGGTCGATGGCGACAGCGCAGCAGCCATGCGTTATACCGAAGTGCGTATGCGTAAACTGACCCACGAACTGTTAGCGGATCTTGAAAAAGATACCGTCGAGTGGGAAGACAACTATGATGGCTCTGAGCGTATTCCTCAAGTCATGCCAACCCGTGTTCCGAACTTATTGATTAATGGTGTCACTGGTATTGCAGTTGGTATGGCGACCAATATGGCGCCGCATAACATGACTGAAGTTGTGAATGCGTGTCTGGCCTATGCCAATGATCCTCAAATCAGCATTGAAGGATTGATGGAACATATTTCTGGTCCGGATTTCCCGACAGGCGGCATCATTTACGGTAAATCAGGTATCGTCGATGCATACCGTACCGGTAAGGGCCGTTTGCATATCCGTGGTAAATACCATTTCGAAGAAGATCCGAAGAATGGCCGCACCACGATTGTCTTCACTGAAATTCCATATCAGGTCAATAAAGCAAAAACCATTGAGCGTATTGCTGAACTGGTTAAAGAGAAAAAACTGGAAGGTATTTCAGAGCTTCGTGACGAGTCTGACAAAGACGGTATGCGTATCGCGATTGACCTGAAGCGCGGTGAAAACGCTGAAGTGATCGTGAACAACCTGTTCCAGAACACGCAACTTGAAAACTCTTTCAGCATCAACATGGTTTGTCTGGACAATGGCCAACCAAAATTGATGAACCTGAAAGACATCATTGCCGCGTTTATCCGTCACCGTCAGGAAGTGGTCACGCGTCGTACTATGTTCGAATTACGCAAAGCGCGTGAACGTGGTCATATCTTGGAAGGTTTAACCGTTGCCCTGGCGAATATTGATGCCATCATCGAAACCATCAAGAGTTCTGCGAATCCGGCTGAAGCGCGTGAGCGTTTGCAGGCAGGTGAGTGGGCTGGTGGCGGTGTTTTGGCCTTGCTGGAAAAAGCCGGTTCAGTTTCTGTACGCCCAGATGAGATTGAAGGTGAAGACCCAAGTCGCCCGTTTGGTTTGGATGGCGAGATTTATCGTCTGTCACCAACCCAAGTGAATGCGATTATGGAACTTCGCTTACACCGTTTAACTGGTCTGGAACAAGACAAGTTACATGCTGAATATAGTGAAATCCTGTCACAAATTGCTGAACTGACTGCAATTTTGAATGACTTTAATCTGTTGATGAATGTCATTCGTGAAGAGCTGGCCTTGATTCTTCAGCAGTATGGCGATGCACGTAAAACGTCGATTGTCGAGTCACGTATCGATTTCTCTCGTGAGGATCTGATTCCTGAAGAGCAAATGGTGCTGACGGTATCGAAATCAGGTTATGCGAAAACTCAACCATTGTCTGATTACGCTGCACAGCGTCGTGGTGGCCGTGGTAAATCTGCGACCAGCATGAAAGAAGATGATTACATTCAACATCTGATTGTGACGTCAAGTCATGCGACGGTACTTTGCTTTACCAACGTTGGTAAGGTCTATCGTCTGAAAGTCTATGAAGTGCCGCAAGCATCACGTGGTGCCAAAGGTCGCCCAATGGTGAACTTGCTGCCACTGGATGAAAACGAGACTATTACCGCGATCTTGCCTGTGATTGACGCGCCGAAGAAATTCAAAGAACGTCTGGCTGACTTCAAGGCATTTGTAAAAGCCAATGCAGCGCAGTTGCAAAGCAATGAAGTGATCAATGCTCATTTTGCCGAGCTTGAAGCAGCGCTGACAGAATCTGAAGATGGTGCAGATGATATTTCTGATGCATTGCGTATTCAATTGAAACAGTTGGGCTTGGAGCTTTCTGCAACAGATCTTGATGATGACATCATCAATGACTTTGCTCAGCAGGCTGAAGCGGTACGTAAAAACTTCTATGTGTTTATGGCGACTGAATACGGTACGATTAAACGTGTAGAGCTTGAACAGTTCTCGAATGTTCGTTCAAACGGTTTACGTGCGATTGAGCTGAATGGCGATGACACCCTGATTGGTGTAGCGATTACCGACGGCGAACAGCAAATCATGTTGTTCTCGAACGAAGGTAAAGCCATTCGCTTCGCAGAGACTGATGTACGTTCAATGGGCCGTTCTGCCAAAGGTGTACGTGGTATGCGCGTGACTATTGGTGCAGCTGCACAGCTAGAAGAAAATGATGAAACTGAGATCGAGTCTGATGACGAAGATGGTTCAGATTCAGCATTGATTAGCCGAATCGTATCACTGGTTGTTGTACCTGAAACTGGCGAAGTACTGTGTGCATCTGAAAATGGTTATGGTAAACGTACTCCAGTAGATGATTTCCCGACCAAGAAACGTGGCGGTAAGGGCGTGATTGCGATCAAGACCTCTGAACGTAACGGTCAATTGGTGGGCGCTGTTGCCATCGATGCTTCTAAAGAACTGATGCTAATCTCTGATGGCGGTACGCTGGTTCGTACCCGTGCATCTGAAGTAGCGCAAACCGGTCGTAACGCACAGGGTGTTCGTCTGATCCGCCTAGGTAATGAGGAATTGCTGGTTGGTGTCGTTTCAATCGAAGCGGTTGAAGAAGATGAGTTTGTTGAAGCGATTGAAGGTGCAGAATCTTTAGTAGCAGAAACAGATGTAGCAGCTGAAACTGAGCAAGTTGCAAAAGATGGTGAAAATTCAGTAGAAGAATAAGTTTTTTACTGATAAAAAGGGCGCTTCGGCGTCCTTTTTTATAAACCTTGACTGCATAAGGGTAAGCGATGAAAACCAAATTAATGTTGTTGGCAGCAGCGGTTGCATTGACTGGCTGTAATTCAATGGACAATATTCCGAATCCGAGTCCTGAACAGGAAAAGGCGGCACAGCTGGCTTATGAGGATTTGCGTGACGGGAAATATGAGGAATTTCTGGATCAGTTAGAACCGCAGTTGCAAACCCAGTTTAAGGATAATGAAAAGCTGATGAAACGCTTTTCACGTTCAATTCCTCAAGGTGAATACAAGTCTAAGACTTTGATGACCAAAGAGATTGAAGAAGCAATCAATCAGCCTGGACAATATAAGGTCAGTTATGAAATTGCCTATCCGGAGAATCTGGTTCAGTATGATGTGAGTTTTGATAAGCCGAATGGTAGCAACAAGATTCGTAATTTCAATATTCAGGTCTTTGGCGAGTCAAATAAATAAGTGGAATAGGAGCATTACTATAATGCTCTATCTGCTTTGATGACTAGAAATTAAACGTCGATAAGCCAGGAAAAAGCACAAGCTGCCGATCATTCCAAGATAAAGCAATTTAGGCAAGACCAGTGCGGTAGGTACACCCATCTGATTGAGTTGAATAAACATCTGCACAATTTGGGTGGAAGGCAGGATTTCACCAATGACTTGCATCCAGATGGGCATGGCAGCATGTGGCCAGGCCGCACCAGATAAAAAGAACAGTGGAATGGAAGTGAATACAATCACATGACCCGCACGTTCTGGCAGATCCAGAAAACTGGCAAATAGGCAGGTCATGCCAATTATCGTGTAGATAAAAACCGGAACAGCCAGTAGCATCCCGAACAGGTTGCCACCGCGCGGATAATCAAACAGCCAGAAGCTGAAACCGAATAAATAGAAACATCCCAGACAGCCAATAGTAAAGACTGCTAAACCCATACCAATGAACGCATTTGCGTTTAATTCTACTTTTCTTTCCCGATATACCAAAATCAGCATACTCAAACCCAAAAGAATGGTTTGGTGGATAATTAAGGGTGCAACCGCAGGAAAGACATAACTGCCATAGCCGGACAGTGGATTAAATAAAGGAATTTGATGCACAGAAAGGGCTGGTGAAAAATCCGAGACCTTGCTAAAGCGTTCAGTATAGTCTGCCAAAGTTTGCTCAACTGATGTGGCTAAGCCCAGACCAATTTGTTTGGTCACTAAAAAGTTGGCTGTACTTAAATACAGGCCAATGCCACCTGTTTCACCATGCCTTAAGCTTTGCGATAAATTGTCCGGCAGCAGTAAAATGCCATCGGCTTTTTGTGACTCCACCCATTGTTTGGCTTCGGCGAAATTGCCGGTAATTGCCTGAATTTCCACATTGGGGCTTTGTGCCACCTGACCAATAATACGGGTGCTTAAGTTACTTTGTTCTTCATCGACAATAATAATCGGTAAGGCTTCAGCCTGCTGTGCCTGATAAGCGGTTGGATAAAAAAAACTGTAAAACAAGACGGATAGAATCAGCGTGGTAAAGATCGTGCCGTGACTGACGATATCTTTGAAGCTTTGTAGATAGTAAAACCAAAGGGATTTCATGGTGTTGCTCCTTTGGCGATTTTTTTAAGAAACAGATAAGCCAGCAGAGCGTAGACTAGGGCATAGATCAGCAGCATTAATCCAGCTTGCAGTGAAATATGCAATGGACTACCAATCACCCATTGTTCAGTTTGTAATTTGGCATAGGGCGTGAACGGAATAATATTGGACCAAAACTGGGTGAATAGGGGCGCATTATTTAAAGGTAAAGTCACACCGGCAAAACTTAAAGATGAACCGCCATAGACCGCAATGATGCCAAAAGATTTACTTAAATCTTTGGTTGCCAGAACCACTGCACTGCTTAAAAATGCATAAGCGCTATATAGCAGAAATTGTGCCGATAGAATCAGAGCGAGCGAGCCGGCAACAAACCAGCCGCGAATTTCAATCAGCCAGAACATCCAGATCCAGGTCCATAGACTAAAAATAGCCACATAGACCAGGTTCTTAGACAGCAATGCCATCCAGATGGATGAGTTGCTGACCCAGCTTGTTAAGGTCTGCCGCTTCAGTTCCTGACCGACGGAAAATGCCACACAACAACACAGTAGTAAATGCAGAATTGCCGGAATGACATAGGGTTCCAGATAGAATTCATAATTCAGCTGCGGATTATACAGTGGCGATATTTTGATATGCGGTGACGGTGCTTCGAGAGAGGGCAGCCGGTTGCCCAGATATTGCTGTCCGCTAAATTCAGCGAGTGCTTGCAGGGTACTAACCAGCATGGCAGACGAAATGGTATTTCCGATACTGAAATAACTTTGGTTAAAGGCAATACTGATGTCAGCATCCTGAGCACGAACCAGACGTTGCTCGGCGCCGCTTGGAATATGGATATAACCCCAAATTTTATTTTGATTTAGCAGGCGCTCAATCTCAGCTGTTTGTTCCGACACCGTAGCAATTTTCAGAGTATGATTCAGTGCCACATGCTGATAAATGCTTTGACTCAGCGCACTCTGATCTTGATCAATAATCGCAATCGATAGATGATCGGGTTTACCTTGGGCAAACATGCTGCTGAATAAAATAATCACCAGTGCAGGTGCCAGCGTGACCAGACACAGATCCCATTTTTCGTGAAGCAGATAGCGCAATTCGCGCCATATACCCGTCCACATTATGGGGTCTCTTTCAGTTTAAACAACACGCTCATCCCGACTTTGAGTTCAGAAATCGCTGGTACGGGCACAAGATGCAGCTTAAAACTTCTGACATCATAGCCGCCGGTTTGGCGTGTGGTCTTAATGGTGGCAAATTCACCTTCAGCACTGATCTGCTTGATTTTAAAAGTGGCGGTTTTATCTAGGGCGGGAATATAACCTGCAATACTGCTCATTTTCTGAAACGGGGCATATTGGTCTTCACGAATATTCAGGCTCACCCACATTTGATCTTCAATCAGGCTGACCACAGGGACTGCGGTGGCTACCAGCTCCGAGACTTTGCCATAGGTTTTAGATACCGTTCCGTTTACAGGTGCAACTAATTGGGTTTCTGCTTCTAAAGCATTGGCTTCATCCAGCGCAGCCTGGGCAATATCTACCTGTGCATCGGCGGAACTCTTTTGCTGCGAAGTGCTGCCACGTTTGGCACGTGCGTATTGCTGATAAGCTGCTTCAGTCATTTGCGCCGCTGATTGACTGGCTGCATACAATTCATCACGGCGCTGACGTGAAATCACACCTTCCTTAAATAAATTTGCACCACGCTCATAAGAAACTTTGGCTAAATTTTGCTGTGCTTTCAGCGATTGCCAGTTGGCATACAGGCTGGCGATATTTTCTTCTTGCGAGCCACGTTCAGCAGTCGATTGTAAGGCCAGCGCAGATTGTAAAGCCGCTACGGCTTGCTGTTTTTTTGCTTGAATCTCCGGGCTGTTTAAGCGCACCAGTACATCACCTTTTTTGACCTGCTGACCTTCTTCTACATAAATTTCTTCAATACGGCTTGGCACTTTGGTCGCCACCTGAACCGTTTCAGCTTCTACACGACCCTGCAATTCCAGCGGAGCCGGTTGGTAGCTTTTCCATAATCCAAAAGCGATGACTGCCAGCAGAACTGGAATCAGGGCGAGCAATAAATATTTTTTCTTTTTAGCGATTTCAGGAGCTTGTTGTTGCTCGGTCGAAGTCGTCGCGTTATTTTCTATTTCAGTCTTTGTTTCTACCTGTTGCACAGGAGATTTTTCTGTATCACTGGATGAAGCCGCTTTATTCACAGGATCATTGGGTTTTTGATCTTCGTTCATGTTCGGCTCCATTAGCGAATATAGTGGGTATTGGTATGTTGAATGTAGTTCGGAAATTCTGCAATCGAGCCATGGCTTTGTAATAGGGTAGCCAGTGACATCACATATTTGTAGGCATTCAAGGCAGTTTCAGCTCGTAATCCGCTCAGCATATTTTGTGCATCGATGACCTGTGTGGCGGTGCCCATATCTTCTTTAAAGGACAATTCTTGGATGCGTAAATTTTCCTGTGCGGCTTTCAAGTTTTGTGCCAGAAGCGCATCACTTTGCTGTGCACTGAGGGCTTCGCTATAAGATTTATAAATCAGATTTTCAATTTCCTGCTGGGTGCGTGCAGTGAGCAGTTCTGTGGCAGAGCGTTTGAGTTCGGCAGCCTGAATATTTTTGTTTTTATCGATCCCGGAAAACAGGTTATAGCGTGCGGCAACCCCGACAATCCAGTTTTCATTTTGATCCAGACTATATTCGCCAAAAGCAAAAACATTCGGTTTTTTCGCTGCTTGCTGGGCTTTGACATTGGCTTGAGCTAATTGAGTATCCAGCTGCATTTTTTGAATCAGCGCAGAGTTCTGACTAAAGGTTTTCAGCAGATGATTTAAGGCCTGTGGCTCGGTTTTATTGACAAATAAAGGCGTCGAAAGTTCGGTGATGCTACTTTCCTGAAGCAGATTATTCAGCTGGAACAGGGCAGCATTCAAATTGGCCTGCGTATTTTGCTGACTGCGCTCGGCATTATTGCGTGCCACTTCAAACTGCATGC
This sequence comes from Acinetobacter lwoffii, assembly GCF_024129855.1. GTDB lineage: Bacteria > Pseudomonadota > Gammaproteobacteria > Pseudomonadales > Moraxellaceae > Acinetobacter > Acinetobacter lwoffii_L. The sequence goes on along the minus strand of NZ_JAMXXC010000002.1, from coordinate 46,767 downwards.
GCTGGCCTTTACTGATAAAACCTTGCTGTTCTATCTTTAAGGCATTGCGATAATGCTGTTGCATGGCATTCAGGTTAAATAGTGCTGCTGCATGCAGTTGCTTTTGAAGCTGTACATTAAAATAACTTTGAATCAGTTCAAAACGCTGCGTGTCTTGCTGCTGTTTGTTGCTGAGCTGACTACGACCGACCTGAATATTGGCGATTTCTTTGGCGCTGCTTGTCAGTCCACCGGTATAAAGCGGCATCATGACTGAAATCGTCGGACGAATCACCTGATCATCCAGCACGACATTCGAACTATCAGGAATTAAGCCAACTCCATTTTGGATAGGTTGTCTTAAACTATTTTTTAGTGGGTCAGCCAGACCCCCTAAGTTCAGTTCATCAATTCTATTATTGACACCATCCGTTAAGGATTGCTCTAAATTATTTTTTAATGCACCTAAAGGCAGATCGAGTTCATTATGAAAGGCATACGCACGAACATTCAGATCGACACGCGGCAGACCTACGCCTTTTACTGCTTCAGCTTCAAGTTTTGAGGCCTGCTCCAGACTTTGATAGGCTTGGCTGCTATAAGAGTTTTGCAACAACTGACGTTCAGCATCCTGAAAGCTGATGCTCTGCGCATGAGCAAAGCTGCCATACATCATCGATGCAAGCAGATTTAAACCCCAGACAAGCTGTCTTTTATTTTTCTTTAAGTTCATAAAGTCGCTAAACTGATTTAAAGCCGGTAATGTTATCCCGCTAGTATAAATCAAAGGTTCGCAGATAGAACTAGTGTAAAGTTATAGTATTGTTTCTTTTACATCTGTATTTCAAATACTTATCCGCTGTTTTTGAGAGAATATCCAGAATTAAAAAACGGCTTAATCTTGAACATTTTCAATTGTTAGTTCAAAGATGATAAAAACAGCAGGCTAAAATACTGGTCAATTTATCTTGTGAATCTACATTGATTTTTTGACTCTATCTTGACTCATAGATTGAAATAATTTTGTGCAAGACCCTGCCAGATATGGTTAAATGCCATCATTTTATTGTGTTTCACTCTGAAAGGAAAAATCATGCGCGCGTACAACTTCTGTGCTGGTCCTGCTGCATTACCGACTGCCGTACTTGAAAAAGCTCAAGCTGAAATGCTTGACTGGCACGGCAAAGGTCTTTCGATCATGGAAATGAGCCACCGTAGTGCCGACTATGTTGCCATGGCTGAAAAAGCGGAAGCAGACTTACGTAAACTCATGAATATTCCTGAGAACTACAAAGTATTGTTCTTGCAGGGTGGGGCATCATTACAGTTCTCGGCAATTCCATTGAACCTGCTTGGCAAAAACAACAAAGCAGACTATATCGATACCGGCATCTGGTCTGAAAAAGCCTTGAAAGAAGCGCAACGTTATGGCGATATCAATGTTGTAAAAGCAGGTATCCAAATTGATGGTAAATATGCGATCAGTGCACAAAGCGAATGGAACCTGTCTGCGGATGCAGCCTATGTACATTATGCCGATAATGAAACCATTGGCGGTCTGCAATTTGCTTCAATTCCTGAAACAGATAAGCCATTAGTGTGCGACTATTCATCAAGCATTTTATCTGCACCCTTAGATGTCTCTAAATTTGGCCTGATCTATGCGGGTGCGCAAAAAAATATTGGTCCTGCTGGTTTGACGCTGGTAATTATTCGTGAAGATTTACTTGATCAAGCCAAACCTGAAATTCCAAGCATCTTGAAATATTCAGATCAAGCGAAAAATGGCTCAATGGTCAACACACCATCAACTTATGCATGGTACTTATCTGGCTTAGTATTTGAGTGGTTGCTGGAAAATGGCGGTGTAGATGCCATGCACAAAGTGAACCTTGAGAAAGCTAACTTACTTTATGGTTATATCGATCAAAGCGATTTCTATGCGAATCCGATTGCAAAAGCAAACCGTTCGATCATGAACGTACCATTTACTTTGGCCAATGCAGATCTTGAGAAACAGTTCCTGAAAGAAGCTGAAGCGCAGCATTTATTGAATCTTGCTGGTCACCGTTCGGTTGGCGGTATGCGCGCAAGTATTTATAATGCCGTGCCTTTAGAGGGCGTGCAGGCATTGGTGAACTTTATGGATGACTTTGCCAAACGCAATGGTTAATTCCTGAAACGAAAAAACCCAGCACAAGCTGGGTTTTTTATGAATACAATAATTTTAGAAAATAAAAGTATGCAGGATGAATCCGCAGATCAGCATCCCCAACATGAAAAAAAGGCAGGACATCATATCAATATTATAGCGGGAGCTAAGATGATGCTCGACCTGTTGTAATGTTTCTTCTTGCACGATTTTCATAGATATTTATTGTCCGATCTATTTATCGTTAATACTAATTTGTTGTGAGTATTTTTATCATAAAAAATTGATTAAATAAAGTACATTTTTGATTAAAGAGCATAAATTTTCATTTTATTTAAATATTAGATTTGCACGACAACAGATTATTTATATGAGAAATCAAACGCTTATTTTTACAAGATTTTTAAGGTTATTTTAAATATTTAAAATGAAGTTATTTGAATTTAGAAATGTGGATAACTCGGTTTTTAATGAATTTAAATAGATTATTAAGCCAGAAAATATGTATAAAAAATAATCAAAAATTAAAATGACAAATAAGAAGATAGATGGATTAAAAGAAGATACCCATCAAAATGAATATCTTCTTTATATGTTTGAACTTAAGACACTTTTCTATAAATATTGGCCTGAATCCACAAGTTGCCACGAATATACTGGCCAATCTGGAAGTCTTTGTACTGGTCATTCCGCGTTGCAATCCGGATCAAGGTCGCAGGCTGGCCTTCATCATGAATGAGGGTGACATCATACAGAGTGTAGTCCTGACCCATAAACTGCATAGTCGTTTTACCGACAATATTGCCTTGAAACCAGGCTTCATCTTCCTGACCCATGGTTTCGCCGTATAAATAGGCCACCATTTTAGAAAAATCTACGGTTACAGGTTCTTTATCTTCTTCAGACTGCGGCTGCCAAGCATCAATCTGTTCCTGCAAATTGTCCGGAGCTACCCCATTATTGGCAGCCAGAATATCATTCAAGGCACGGTGGTGCTTGATCGAAGCCGGATCATCAACCACCAGATGCTCATGATCTGCGACCGCTTCAAGTTCATAGGCCCAGCCATTCAGATTCACCACATAGGACTGGCCTTTTTCATAATGCGGGTGATTGACGCTATACAGGCTATCGAAAGCGTAAATAATATTGTTAGCACCCAGATTCAAGCGCAATACAGCCTGAGTATTGGATTTACAGCTAATAATCCGGTCAATCGTGGCTTTCACCTGATAAGGACTGTCAAAGCACGGAAATGCAGTTTTTACCGCTTGAGGTTTGTTGTTTTCAACGGCAATCACTTGACTCAACTGTACCGCAGCTTTGCTCGGTCCCTGAATCAGCCAAGTCTCTGCATCCATATCACATTCTTGTGTACAAAGGCCCATCGGCATGATTGGTTCATCAAGAGCTTTGCCTAACCACTGTGGTACATCTGTGCCAGGGTTGTCGGTGAGCAAGGTCCAGTGTTCGACATGACTACCGAAATTTTGATCATCAATGGTGATGATCTCTGGGCTATTCTGATTTTTCATATGCACAATTGATCTTGGATGATGTATTTATAGTTAATCGAGGGTCATTGCGATTTTTCAAGTCAATCGAATGAATTTTAAAATTAAAATGCCAGTCAAATGAAGTCAATTTTTTTTCTAGCGTGAATCACGCCAGTTTTACCGGGCACATACTTATTTAAAATACTGATGACAGATGCAATGAAAATGGAGCGATTTAATCATCAACCTGATCACTGCAATTTGCTAGAATAACCATGATTTATACCTTAATGGGAAGCCCTGTGTTGCCATTCAAACTTTGGGTCGATGCCGATGCATTGCCCCGTATGCTGCGAGATGTGATTATTCGTGCTTCGGATCGCTATCAGCTGGAAGTCACTTTTGTTGCCAACCAGCCAGTCGGAATCACACCTTCGGTCAGAATTAATTCAATTCAGGTGATGAGTGGGGCGGATGCTGCAGATAAAGAAATTATTCTGCGCATGAAAGAGCATGATATTGTCATGACCCAAGATATTCCCTTGGCTGCGGAAGTGATTGAAAAAGGCGGGATTGCGATTCATCCCCGTGGTGAAGTTTATACTACGGCCAATGTCAAAGCGCGCTTACACCTGCGCGACTTTATGGACAGCTTACGCGGTGCAGGTGTGCAAACGGGCGGGCCACCCCCGATTTCAGAACGGGATAAACGCGAATTTTCCAGCGCACTCGATCAGACCATCCAAAAACAAAAACGTAAAACTTCCGCGCTTTAAGCCTTATTCAGAGTGACTCGCATGCCCACACAAACCAATATGATTGCCACCTATCTTTTATTGGTTTTTATCTGGGCGACGACACCGCTGGCGATTGTCTGGAGTGTGACGGATTTACATCCGCTCTGGGCTTTGGCATTGCGCTTCTTTCTGGCTTTGCCTTTTGCATTTGCCTTGTTGTGGCTGTTTAAAACCCATTTTCCCTTAGATAAATTATCCATGCACAGTTATCTGGCTGGCGCATGCAGTTTTATCGGCTCACAGATTTTCACCTATCTGGCCACGGATTATCTGAGTTCAGGCATTATCGCGCTGATGTTCGGACTGGCGCCGATTATTACCGGTTTAATTGGCCGTTTTGTATTTCAGCTTAAGCTCTATCCTTCGCAGTGGGGTGGTATGGCGATTGCCTTGCTGGGTCTGGGCATTATCTGTGTCGGTGGCAAAGATCAGCATATTCAGCCGATTGGCATAGGCCTGATGTTGCTCAGTGTTTTTATTTACTGTGTTTCGATGTTCTGGGTGAAAAAAGTTAATGCACCTCTCGAACCTATGGCACAAGCGGCCGGTTCTATTGCTGTTTCAGCGGTCATGGCCTGTACCATGTTGCCATTTATCTGGCAATTTGCACCAACCCAGATCCCACAGGCAAAATCGCTAATTGGACTCAGTTATGCTGTAATCATGGCTTCCCTGATTGCGATGTTCTGTTATTTTAAACTGGTGCAGAAAATCAAGGCGACCACTTTGTCATTGACCACCGTATTGACGCCGATGCTGGCCTTATTTGTCGGGGTGATTCTGAATGATGAAAAATTATCGGGTGGAGCAGTCTTTGGCGTCATTATCTTACTGGCTGGTTTGTTATTATATTTTTCCAGAGAAATTAAAGCGAGCTATAACGCTCGCCTTTCATCATCCACCGGTACTGAATAGAAATTGATTAACGCAGTGATTTAGGCAAAGCGAGCCTTAACACATTCACCCAGTTTGACACGGTCCTGTGGATGCATGGTAATAAAATACGCACCTGTCCGATATTTACCATTTTCTTCTTCACGACTATAGGCCACCTGAGCAGTTGCTGCAATATGGAAGAAATTTTCCGGATGACTCAAAGTTACGTGCAGATAAGTGCCTTCAGCGATAGGACGCTCATTAAAGAAGCTAAAACCGGTTTCTGAAAAGTTCACCTGTTCCGGTACAGGTAACATGCTTTGTACAATTGCGTCATACAAAGAACCGGTAATAAGGTTTAATTTTTGGTTGAATAAGGATAAGATTCGAGCAATTTGTTGATCTTTTTCAGATAATTGTTCTAATTCGTAGTTAACCGCATGATCAAATTGATCTAGTTCTGCAAGTAGTAGAAAATAGCGGGGCAACACGAAGTTAGGATCGTAAGGATCATTCAAGGCAACATCATCGGAAATAATCTGATAATTAATTCGTAAGGCAGCATCGATTCGAGACATGACGCGTCTTTCCGCAAATCCGTTTGGATGCTGTACATTTTCCATAATTTATTACCTCGGACTAGATGGTTATGTTCAAACCAATCTCGCTGTATATAGGGTTGAAATATACTCGCGCACGGCGTAGTAACCACTTCATTTCTTTTATCGCGTTGGTCTCAATGATCGGCCTCACACTCGGTGTGGCAGTCCTCATTACAGTGTTGTCTGTGATGAACGGTTTTGACCGAGAGTTAAAGAATCGTGTCTTAGGAATGATACCTCAAGCGACTGTTTCCTCAACACAAATTTTAACAAATTGGCCGGAACTTGCAAAGCAAATTGAAGGGCATGAACATGTCCAGGGAGTCGCACCTTTTACTCAATTACAAGGCATGCTGACCGCACAGGGTCAGGTCGCCGGCATTATGGTCAGCGGGATTGAACCCGAGTATGAGAAAAAAGTTTCAATTATACAAAACCATATGGTTGAGGGCAGTATCGACAGCCTGAAAAAAGGTGAATTTGGTATTGTTTTGGGCAAGCAAATGACCGATGCCATGGGTGTGGGTTTAAATGACAATATTACTCTGGTTTTGCCAGAAGCCACCCCATCACCAGCCGGTGTCGTCCCACGTTTTAAGCGTTTTAAAGTCGTGGGAATCTTCAGTATTGGTGCTGAAGTTGACTCGATGATGGGTTATATCGCTTTAAATGATGCCTCGACCTTGCTGCGTCTACCGGATGGTGCGCAGGGTGTGCGTATGAAGCTGGATGATATTTTCCTGGCACCACAAGTGTCTCAGGAAATTGTGCGTGATTTGCCGGGGAATTTCTATGCTTCGGACTGGACTTATACCCATGGTAATCTGTTCAGCGCGATTCAGATGGAAAAAGCCATGGTCAGCCTGCTTTTATTCCTGATCGTTCTAGTCGCGGCATTTAATATTGTGTCTTCACTGGTGATGGTGGTGACGGATAAAAAATCGGACATTGCCATTTTAAGGACTTTGGGGGCTTCACCTGCCACCATTACCAAAATCTTTATGGTGCAAGGTACCGTGATTGGGGTGATTGGAACTTGTGCAGGGGCCATCCTCGGGATTATTGCGGCAACCAGTATCAGTAGCTTTATTGGCTGGCTCAACAATACTTTAGGCCTGAATATGTTTGATGCCTATTTTATTAACTACTTACCTTCGTATCTGCGCTGGCAAGATGTTTTGGTGATTGTAGGCTTGTCACTGGCACTCAGTTTTGTCGCGACAATTTATCCGGCTTTACGTGCAGCAAAAATTCAACCGGCAGAGGCTTTGCGTTATGAGTAATCTGATTTTAGATGCCCAGAATATTCACAAATCCTTTACCGATGGCAAGGCCACTGTCGATGTGATTCGCGGCTTGTCGCTACAGGTAAAAGCAGGTGAGTTTGTTTCGATTGTAGGTTCAAGTGGTTCAGGCAAAAGTACCTTATTACATGTTTTGGGTGGATTGGATCGCCCGACGTCAGGTCAGGTCATGGTGAATGGCCGCCGTTTTGATACCTTGTCTGAAGCAGAACGCGGTTATGTGCGGAATGAGCATTTGGGCTTTGTTTATCAGTTTCATCACCTGTTGCCAGAATTTACGGCACTGGAAAATGTGGCCATGCCACTGATGTTACGCGACAACATGAAATTCAAGGAAGCCAAACAGCAGGCCGAATATTTGCTGGAACGTGTTGGTCTTTCGCATCGTCTGACTCACAAGCCGGGTGAATTATCCGGAGGTGAGCGTCAGCGTGTAGCTTTGGCGCGTGCAGTGGTCGGTAAACCTAAACTGATGATGGCCGATGAACCGACCGGAAATCTGGATCGTAAGACTGCAGCAAAGATTTTTGAACTGCTGACCGAATTACAACGTGAGTTCAATATGGCGATGCTGATTGTGACCCATGATGAACAACTGGCCCATGCTGCAGACCGAATTTTACACATGCAGGATGGTCTCTGGATCGAACCATAAATAACGAGAATATTCGCATTTGATTGAAGCTCACTCCGGTGGGCTTTATTATTGGGCAAAATAATAATAAAGAATAAGATTCAATGTTGCAGTGGCTGTGTATCGGCTGGATTTTAGGCCTTGCCTGTATGGGGAAAAGTTTCCTGTCTGTTCAACTGAGCGGGACGGTAGTTTTGATCGTTGCGCTGTTGTGGTATATGGGTTGCCATAAATTAAAGTTCATTTCGAATACACCGCTGCGAAGCTTGTTGATCACTGGATCAAGCCTGCTTTTGGGAGTTTTTTTAGGTCATGCTTATGCCAATCTGCAATTGGCTGAACGTTTATCCAAACGAGAGCACGAGGTCTCTGAAAAAAAAATCGTAGTCTATATCAAAGAGCTGAATAAACTGGGCGATCAGAATATCCAGCAAGCCCTGCATGTGCTTAACCCTGATGGCACTACAGTTAAGTGGATGGGTTTTCTGCCAGTTTCAGATCCTGTCATATCCAGTTTAGGAAATGATGTAACCAAACAGCAGACTCTTGAACTGGGACACTATTATTTATTACAAGGCCAGATTCGACCTAACCATAGTTATGCGACACCGGGTGCTTTTGATGCAGAAAAATGGGCCTTGCAGCAAAATGTTATGGCCGGGTTTAGGATTAAACATATCCAAGAGTTGCAACCGCAACAACTCTATGCACTAGGTCATGCTAAATATCTACGTCAGCAGAAAAATTTGAATCAGCGATTTTTGCTTTGGGTAGAACAGCAGCGACTGACCTTAAGAGAGTTTGTGGCCAGACAACCCGTACAGCAGAAAGGCTTGTTACTGGCTCTATTAAGTGGTGATGAAAGTCTCTTGGATCAAGCGACGGAACAGCAATTCCAGCGTTTTGGCATGAGTCATTTGCTGGCGATTTCCGGACCGCATGTCCTGATCTTTGCCTTTATCGTCTGTGGCACCTTGCAATATCTGATTTCAAGGTACGCACCGCAGATTTATCTGAAATGGCCAAGGCAGTATTTTTTGAGTCTGCCTTTTTTGTTATGTGTATTACTGTATTGTGCCTTTGTCGGTTTTGAGATTCCGGCGCTACGCACTTTACTGATTTGTGTGATTGTAACTTTAACCTTGCTGCTCAGGCAAAGTGTGCAGCCATTAAAACTGCTGATTTTAAGTGCTGCCTTATTATTGCTCTTTGATCCTTTTAGCATTTTGTCGGCCGCATTCTGGCTGTCTTATGGAGCCTGTTTTGTCTTGCTGCGAATCTATCAAACCATTCAGCAGCAACCGAATCAAACAATACAAACAGCATTACAACTGCTGTATTTTGCAATGAAAGTTTTAGTGGAGTCGCAGTGGAAAATTTTTCTGGCCCTGTTTCCCTTAATGATGCTGTTTTTTAAGCAGGTGGCTTGGATTACCCCGCTAAGCAACCTGGTAGCCATCCCGTGGATTGGCCTGCTGATAGTTCCCGTAGATATTCTGGCGGCTTTATTATTTTTCATCTCTGAACCACTTTCGAGTCTGCTGTTTCAGCTCAATGATATTTTTATTCATATACTGCTGGCATTTCTAGATCTGCTTGATCGGCTGTTTGCGCCACAACTGATTCCGGTGGCCATGAATGTCTGGATGATGGGTCTATGCATATTGGGCTTGTTAATTGTCTTTTTGCCGCGGGGCTTAGTGCCCAAAAGCTGGATCGCACTTGCCTGTGTACCACTGTGCATTCCGCAACTTAATCAGCATGCATTTCAGCTGTCTGTTCTGGATGTCGGGCAGGGACAGGCCATCTTTATTCGTGACGGGCAACACAGCATGATGATCGACATGGGTGGTTATTATAATGAAGAAAAATTCAGTATTGGTCGACAAGTGATTAGGCCGTTTCTATCTGTGCAAGGTGTTGGGGAACTGGATCAACTGATTTTGACCCATCTGGATCAGGACCATAGCGGTGCATATCACAGCATTAAAGATCAACTAAACATCCGACAAGTGTCATCCAATCAGATGCCTGAAACAGCTGCTTCTTCAAGCTTTCAGTTTTGTTATGCAGGACAGCAATGGCAATGGTCTGAGACGATTAACTTTAAAATTCTGGCACCTCGGCAGCAGCAGTTAAATATGCCAAACTTCAATAAAAATGACCGCTCTTGTGTGGTATATCTGCAAATCAAAAATGCCGGACCGTATCAAAACTTTTTACTGATGGGCGATGCGGGCTGGGAAACTGAATACCAGCTGCTCCAAGATTATCCGGAACTGAAAGTCGATGTGCTGGTGCTTGGACACCATGGTAGTCAGCACAGTTCAGCCTATCAATTTTTAGAAGTTTTACAGCCTAAATTGGCGATTGCCTCGGCTGGGAAATTTAACCGTTATGGCCACCCGAGCCAACTGACGCAGCAACGGTTGAAAGCCCTTAATATTCCCTTATTGACCACGGCAGAACAGGGGAGTGTGCACTTCCAGCAACAAGGCTCAAAATTGGTGCTTTCTGCCGAACGGCATGAATGGCGGTGGTTGTATCGTCAGCCTTTAAGTCACTGATTCCAATAGGGGCGAAACTTCATGTAGTTCTTGAGTTCTTAATGCATTTACTTTGCCCAAGGCTTGTTCATGTTCAAGTTTATAGAGATTTCCCAAGTCTTGATGCGCATTAAAGCGTTTATAACTCCAGTGATAATGTTCCGGATGGCGACGAATTAAATTTTCAATACTATTGATAATGACTTGAGTACCCTGATTGGCATTGCCACTATAAATTTTTTCATCAACGGTTTCGATAAAGATATCGAATCCATCTTTAGTATTACGTAGAGCATATAAAAACAGGGCACGCGCTTTGGTCTTTTGAATCAGCTTGGCACTCAAATTACTCGTGGCCAGAGGAACACCGAAATAAGGAATATATTCACCACCAATATTCGGGGTATGATCAGGAAGAATGACTGTAGTACCGCCTTGTTTTAGAGCCTTAAAAATCTGACGAACGCCAGATTCATCGGTCGGCACCAGATGCGCTTGTTCACGACTACGGGCGGCCCGTACAAATTGATCTGCAGTCTGATTTTTCACAGGTTTGTACATAATGGTCATTGAGGTGAACTGGGCGATATAGGCATTCATGATTTCCCAGGTACCAAAATGCGGCACAATTAAAACCAGACCTTTATTTTGTGCAAGGGCATCATGAAGTAGATCTTCGCCAATAACGCGATGAACGCGTTTAAGATTTTTCTGATTGCTTGAGCCCCAAATAGTAAAGAACTCGAAATATGACATTAATTCATTGCGAACCGCAGCACGGTTAATCTTTTCACGTTCCTGACCGGACAGTTCTGAAAGACTGATTTCAAGATTTAGGCGAATGACTTCCGAAGTTTTAGTGACTTTAAAACTGTTCACAATAAAGGCCAGAATACGGGCCATCCAGCGAGAAACCGGAAGCGGTTGGCGGCTAATGTATTTGAGTAAACCGTAAGCTGAATTCCGTGAGCCCTGTTTCGTCATTGATTTCGTCTAAGTACAAAAAAAGAGAACAAAATTTATTATAGGCGAAAACGTTTTGTTTAGACAGAATTACCCGATTCAGTGTATATAATGGGTTCAATATAAATCAATTTATTGGATTATTTATGTCCGATTGGCCACCAAAACCTGAAAATCAAATACAAAATACGCAACAGCCAGTTCAACCGACTGGTCCGGAATGGAAATTGCTTGAAAAAGCAGTTTTAGCTTCGGTAGAAGAACAGCGCCGTGCACGCCGTTGGGGAATTTTCTTTAAATTTCTGACTTTTGCTTATCTGCTTGTCGTTATTTTGGCGCTAGGCAAAAGCTGTAGTTCCGTTTCTTCAGATGCCAGTACTGCTGCAAGTTCTCATATCGCAGTCGTGGATATTGTGGGGACGATTGCTGCTGACAAGCAGAGTGTCAACAGTAGCAATACCATCAAATCATTGAAAAAAGCCTTTGAAAATAAACAAAGTAAAGCTGTAGTGCTAAATATTAACTCACCTGGCGGTTCACCGGTACAGTCGGATGAAATCTGGCAGGAAATTCAGTATCTGAAAAAACAGCATTCTGGGAAAAAACTGTATGCCGTGATTGGCGATACAGGTGCTTCAGGTGCTTATTATATTGCTTCAGCTGCGGACGAAATTATTGTCAATCCATCGAGTCTGGTCGGTTCAATTGGGGTGATCATGCCGAATTATGGTGTGAATAATCTGCTGCAAAAATTAGGTGTTGAAGATCGCACCATGACCTCAGGTGAAAATAAAGCTTTGTTGTCGATGACTCAGCCAGTTGATCCTGCGCAAAAAGCTCATGTACAGGGTGTGCTGGATAATGTGCATGGTCACTTTATTAATGCAGTTAAACAAGGACGTGGCAATAAATTGAAATCCAATGATCCTGCCATTTTCTCTGGCTTGTTCTGGACCGGTGATCAGGCGGTGAAATTAGGGATTGCGGATCGTATCGGTAGCTTAAATACTCTAAAACGTGAACTGAAAACTGAAAAAGCGTTGAATTACACCATTGAATATAGTCCATTTGAATCCGTGTTGGGTCGTATGGGTTCATCGATTGGGGATGGAATTGCTTCTTCGGTTGCACAGAAGCTTCAGTCAGAAAATAGTACAACACTGCAATGAAACCACTGATTCATTTCGCGCACGCCAATGGCGTGCCATCCAAAGTCTATCAAAAGCTGTTTGATGGATTGCAAGATGATTACGATATTATCTATGTACCGCTTTTGGGGCCAGACAAGCGTTACCCGGTTGATAATCATTGGAAAAGCCTGACCCAGCAAGTGATTGACAGTATTGTGCGCCAGTCCCATGGACGACCTGTCATTGGTCTGGGACATTCGTTGGGCTCTGTATTAACGTTTCAGGCCGCTTTACAGCGCCCGGAACTGTTTTCACAAATGATCATGCTGGACCCGCCAATTATTATGGGCAAAGAAGCCTTTGCCTTGCATATTGCGAAAACTTTTCGTTTAAAAGCATTGGATAAAATGTCTCCGGCAGGTTTGTCGAAACGCCGTCGAGATCATTGGGATTCACGGGAACAAGCCGCTGAATTGCTGCGCCCTAAAGGTTTTTATCAGGATTTTGATGCAGATTGTTTTCAGGCTTATATTGATTATGCCTTGCAGGAGGATCCCATCCGGGGTGGAGTAGAACTCACTATCCCTAAAAGGGATGAGGTCGCAGTCTTTAGAACCAATCCGTCACTGTGGTGGTTGCCTCAGGCAAAACTAAAAATTCCTGTGCATCTGGTCGTTGCCGAGAAAGGCCCATTTCTGGCCCGTAAGTTCCCGCAACAAGTGCAAAAGAAGTTTGGTATTCCTTTTACCGTAGTGGATGGCGGGCATATGTTCCCATTGGAACAACCCGATCAAGTCGCGAGCTTGGTAAGGCAATTGATTCACCAGCAGTCTACCTAAGTTGTTAAATATTTTGAAAATAAAAAACGCATCCGAGGATGCGTTTTTTTATATCTAAATTTTTTTAGAACTTGCAGAATTGAACAGGCGCTTGCATTTTCTCATTTCGATACAGCACACCGTCTTCAGTATGTTGAATCGTACCGCTACAAATCCATTCTACAACTTGTGGATAGATCACATGTTCGAGGGTATGCACACGTGTTGCCAAGCTTTCTACCGTATCGTGGTGAGAAACCTTGAGAACACCTTGAGCAAGCGCTTGCCCTGCATCCAGCTCAGCCGTAACATAATGCACTGTACAGCCATGCAGAACATCACCGGTATTGAGTACACGCTGATGCGTATGCATGCCTTTATAATGAGGCAATAGGGAAGGATGAATGTTCAACATTTTCCCTTCCCAGGCTTTCACAAACTTTTCACTTAAAATTCGCATAAAGCCGGCAAGTACCACCAGATCTACATCCCAGTCCGAAAGCTGTTGATGCATGACATCATCAAAAGCTTCACGATTCGGATATTGCTTGTGTTCAATAACTGCAGTCTGAATGTCTGCCTGTTGTGCACGCGTTAAAGCAAAGGCTTCAGGTTTATTGGAAATTACGCCCACAATTTGCCCTGAAAGATTGGCATCCATCAAGGCTTGCAGATTTGATCCACTACCTGAAACAAGTACAGCAATTTTAATCATGCGAAATTACGCAAAGATCACACGAATTTTTTCGTCTGCACCTGCAACTGATTCAGCATGATCTTGAATCTGACCCATCGCCCATGCTTTTTCACCAAGCTGGTTGAGTAATTCAACAGTTTTGTCTGCATCCGCAGCATCAACAACCAGCACCATGCCGACGCCACAGTTGAAAGTACGGTACATTTCAAACTGGTCTACGCCGCCTTCACGTTGTAGAAGCTTGAATAGCTCAGGCCATTCCCAAGAAGATTCATTTACCAGCGCTTGAGCACCGTTTGGAAGTACGCGAGGCAAGTTACCTGGTAAACCACCACCGGTGATGTGTGCCATCGCATGGACATCAACGTGTTTTAACAGTTCAAGAATTGGTTTTACATAAATGCGTGTTGGTTCCATTGCAACATCTGCAAGTGGGCGGCCATCGACGATTTGATTCAGGTCAACGTTTTTCACGTCCAGGATTTTACGAAGCAGTGAGTAGCCGTTTGAGTGCGCACCTGAAGAAGCTACACCAATTAAAACGTCACCCGCTTTGACTTTAGAGCCATCAATAATTTTACTTTGCTCAACAACACCGACACAGAAACCTGCAAGATCGTAATCTTCGCCTTCATACATGCCTGGCATTTCAGCAGTTTCACCGCCAACTAATGCACAGCCAGCAAGTTCACAACCAGCGCCAATACCAGTGACTACATTTGCAGCAACATCAACATTTAAGTGACCAGTTGCATAATAATCAAGGAAGAACAGTGGTTCAGCACCACAGACAAGAAGGTCATTCACGCACATTGCAACCAGGTCTTGACCAATTGTGTCATGACGGTTCAAATTCAGTGCCAGACGTAATTTTGTACCAACACCATCTGTGCCAGATACGAGAACAGGTTCTTCATAACCTTTAGGAATTTTACAAAGTGCACCAAAGCCACCTAGACCGCCCATAACTTCGGGACGTGAGGTACGCTTAGCGACAGATTTGATACGATCGACTAACGCGTCGCCCGCCTCAATGTCGACACCTGCATCTTTGTAGCTTAAACCAGTGTTTGGGGTAGAAGTTGAGTTGCTCATAATGAAGTCTCCGCATTCGCGGGTGCGATTATAACCTGAATATGTAAAACTCTTATGGTATTTGTGGCCTAAAATGCTATCTTTATTAAAATATTTTAATTTTTAGAATGATTAATAGAGAAAAGGCAAGATTCTATGGTCGATCGTACTTTACGGCGCATTCTTATACTTGCTGGTATAGCATTGATACTTTGGGTTTTATATCTGCTTAAACCAGTTGTAGTTCCTTTTGTTGCAGCTTTTCTAATTGCTTATTTATTTAGCCCCTTGGTTAATGTTTTGCACCGCATTGGGCTGGCTCGATGGCTCTCGATCAGTATCGTATTTATCGGGATTGGGATCGTGGTTACATTGGTGATGTGGTATCTGGTGCCACTAGTCTGGCAGCAGCTGATGTATGCGCGTGATAGCATTCCGGCCGGGATTCACTGGATCAATTACACGTTCCTACCTTGGCTTTCCGATAGCTTTAATCTGGTTCCGATGGAGATCGATACTGACCAGATTTCCTCAGTAGTAATGGACTATGTCCAGACCAATTATAGTGCGGATAGTATTCAGGCAATGCTGCTAAAACTGGCACAATCTGGCCTGAATTTTATCCAGATTGGTGGCACGATTGTCCTGATTCCGATTATTGCCTTTTATTTCTTGCTGGATTGGGATCGTATGCTGGACAGCTTACGCCGCCTGATTCCCCGTCCTTATGAAAAAACAACCTTAACTATTGTGAGTGAATGTCATAGTGTCTTAGGTGCCTTTGTCAAAGGTCAGTTCCTGGTCATGGTTCTGTTGGGCGTGGTTTATGCAGTGGGACTGCAACTGATTGGCCTGGAGATTGGCTTGATCATCGGGATGATTGCCGGATTGTGCAGTATCATTCCGTATCTTGGTTTTGCGGTTGGAATTATTGCCGCAGTCATTGCAACCTTTTTCCAATTTGGAATCGACTGGTGGCAGCTGGTACTGGTGGGGATTGTATTCATGGTGGGTCAGGCTGTAGAAGGCTATATCCTACAACCGTTCTTACTAGGTGATAAAATTGGTCTTTCTCCTGTAGCTGTAGTATTTGCAGTTCTGGCAGGTGCGCAACTGGCCGGATTCTTGGGTATGCTGATTGCCTTACCAGTGGCAGCCGTGATTGTGGTACTGCTGCGGCATATCCGTGAGTATTATGAACATACGCCATTTTATGGTGATCAGGCTGTTATCATACAAGATGCATCTACCGGTTCAATCAATATTGAAACAGCAGACTTAGATGTTGATATTGAAATGAAAAAGCCACAGAAAAAACCGCTGCAAGCAGAGGAGAACTCAAGTAAAATTCACGATCCACATCGTAAAGACTCATAAGGCCAAAAAATCGTATGCGTCAATTGCAGTTAGATATAGAACCTCAGCTCGATGCCCGAATCAGTGATTTTTCAGGGCCGGGTTGGGGGCATGTCATTGATGCTGTCCGTCAATTACATGCAGGCCTGATCAACCGCTTTTATGTCTATGGGGGAGCCGGTACAGGTAAAAGTCATTTGTTGTCTGCCATCTGTGACTCTTATCTGGAAGTGGGCAAATCTGCAATTCAGGTATCCTTGCTTGAGCTTTTAGATGCACCCACTGAGGCGATTACCTCTCTGGATCGTTTTGATCTGGTAGCACTCGATGATATCGAAGCGATTAGTGGCGTACCTCATTGGCAACGCGCCGTCTTTCACTTGATTAATTATAATAATGAAGGTGGTGGGCAGTTGGTGTTCTCGTCACGTTTTGCACCTATCGAACTCAAACTTGAATTGCCAGATTTACAATCCCGTCTTACGCAGGCGGTCAGTACCCGTGTTCCGAGTGGCAGTCTGTATGCTGATCGCTATGCGCTGGTTTCCTCGGTACTCGATCGTCGTGGGATCCATTTAGACCCTCAAATCTTTGACTATTTACTCAGCCATGGGCCGCATCAAACTTCAGTACTGCTTCAAAGATTAGAGCAGATTATTCAACTACTTAAAGGGGAAAAGCTGAAAGTTAGCAATGCCAATCTGCGGCAGATATATGCCTTGATTGACGAATATCGGTAAATCATAAAAATTCTTGAGTAATTACTCAGTCTATGACACAGTAAGGCAAAATAATTCGCTGTTGCAAGGATTCTGCAACTTTAGAAGAAAAAGAAAGAAATAAAAATTAAGGAGAAGGTTATGCTCAAGAAGAGCATAGGCATAGCTTTGCTATGTATAGCGGGGCAGTCGTATAGTGCAGATATTATTGTAACCACTACAGAAGATATTGAAAAAGATGACAAGGAATGTTCACTTCGAGAAGCTGTTGAGTATGTTAACCGTGGCTTAGCTAAAGCAGGTTTTATGGGGTGTGGTGGGGAGAACTCATCCAGTACCATTATTTTAAAAGAAAAAAATACCTATGTGTTGAACCAGCATATCGCGATTAAAAAATCTCTTACCATTCGTGCGGTCGCAGAAAGTGATGGTGAATTCAGTACGGATGAAAAAGCATTAGGCTTGCATAATGCTCATATTCAAATGAAAGGTACCGATAACCTTTTCCGGATCAACAGTACAGATACATTGGTTCAGTTAAATTTGAAAGAACTGGATCTTGAAGGCTGTGGTAAAACCAGTTGTGCTGAACAAGGTGGCCTAATTTATAATAAAGGTCAGCTAATTCTAGAATATAACCGTCTATTTAATGCTGCTGCCAACTTGGGTGGGGCAATTTATAATGCTGGCAAGTTTGGCCAGAACTTAACAAGCCGTGCACAAATTAAAAATAGTCTGATCGAAAATAATAAAGCCCAACGAGGCGGGATCCTGTATAGCGAGCTACCTGCTTTCCTCATTTATCAAAGTGTACTTAAAAATAACCAGACACTGGATAATTCAGCGACCAATATTTATAGTGCGGGACAGTTTGCTGACTCCAGTAAAGATCAAGGTATTAGTGGGGAGATATTAAGTAGTACGATACTAAAAAATAAGGGTGTACTTATTAATGTCATGGACGGGATGGGATTGAATAATCTCACCATAGTTGACAATGAAAATACTGCTTTAAATATTCATGCACCGTATGGAAGAGCTTATGTAGCGAATAGTATTATTTTAAGAAATGGTACACAGGATTGCCAAATTATCACTGGTGACAAGTCTGTGTCGCAAAATAATCTGCTGACAGCCTCGTGTGGTGTAGGGGATGCCGTCGCACCGAACCAGTTCTGGAGTGGTACACGACTTTTTGCTGAATCCTCAGATAAAAGTGAAGGTGCTTGTCAGACCCTAGAAGAAAATAATAATGCCATACTTTGTCCATACAGCGTTCCTAAAGGACAATTTCTCGGTTATATGCGCCCACGAATTTTGTTGAACTATATCCTTGTGAGTGAATCACTGATTGTGAATAGAGGCACAGGATTGAGTTTAGCAAATCCAACGGTAGCATGTGAGGCGGCAGATCAGCGCGGGATCAACCGTTTGATGGATAATCTGTTTTGTGATCGAGGTGCTGTTGAAATCACGATACCAATCTCAGGCAGTCTGGTGGGACAAGATCTGTTAAAGGGTGAAATTGCCAAGTTTTCAATTGAATCTTATCTGGGAGATAGTGATTTAATTCCAAAAGAACAGTGTAATGCCATTGTTGGTCAGAATCCGACGGGGGAGCCTTGGCAAGATGGCTGTTTGAAAGTGGTACAAACCAAAACAGCTTCCAAGGGTAAAACAATCATCGATATTCATGGCAATGTCGTTTATACCCCGGATTCTACCTGGCATGGAGCAGATATTTTCGAACTACAAGTGGTGACCTCATCGACACGGTTTAATAAAAGTAAACCTTATTTGACTATTACTACTCAAATTGTTCAGGAGCCAAAAAATGAAATGGAAGACAAAGCAGTCAAAACTTCAGGCGGCTCATGGGGTGGTGGTGGGCTACTGATTTTACTCGGATTAATAGGTTTACGCCGTGGATTAAAAGATTAAGGAAAAATCATGAAAAATTATAAAAAAGGACTGCTTGCGGCCATGATTTTATCTGCCATGAGTTTGATGGCAGCCGAAGATAAAACGATATATGTAACTACTTTTGCTGATGAAGATGGCGAGAATAATAATGCCTGTTCTTTGCGAGAAGCCATTAAAACTGCAAAACTGGATAAATCTTATGGCGGATGTAATGTAGGACGTACACTTCGGTTAGATGGTTCAGCTGCAGATGTGATTCAGCTTGAAGCAGGCGAGTACAAATTAGATAGAGAGCTGATCGTAGAGTCAGCGCTGAAAATTTATGGGAAAACTCCGCTTAACTATGCTAGTCGTAGTCCGATTACGCTTTTATATCCAACCCGGGAGGCTTTAAAAAGTACTATTTCGGGTCAGGGGAAAACCAGATTATTTAATAGTATGGCCAGTCAATCCAGTCTGGAAATTCATCATCTGATCTTAAAGGATGGCTATGCAGCAATAAATACCTTGGATAAAGGGAATGGTGGTACTTTTTATGTAGCCGGGCCTTTAAGTATTAATACTAGTGAAATAGTAAATTCCCGAGCAGCTGCAGAAGGTGGGGCGATTTATAGTGTAGCAATGAATACGGAAAGGAATATTGTCATTCAGGATTCTTTGATTCAAAAAAATCAGGCGAGTTCATATGGTAGTGTTTTGGCAATGGACTGTCAGGGAAATTTGGGTACAACTCAAACCAATGTGAAAATTAATTCCAGTAGTATTGTTAAAAATGGTTCAGATCTTACTAACAGTATTATTGATTTTTGTGGCTATGCCACAGTAGAAATTGTTAACTCTACTATTGCGAAGAATACTGCAAGTACCACAGGACATATTGTGCGTATGACGAATGAAGTTAATCGTCCCCTCAGTAAATTCTCCAGTTTAACTGCATTAAGTAATACTATTGTTGAAAATACAGCCCAATCTACTTTATTTTATGACAATACCGGTTTTAGATATTTTAATTTCAATGTTTTAGCCTTTAACCAAGGCCTGTCTTGTGAATATGCCTTAAATCAGGGGAATCCGACCAGGGCACAACGTGTTGAATTTTCTACAATTCGAAATGCAATTCAAACGACTGGGCCATCACGTTGCGTATTGCCAGAATTAGACGAAGATACTACTTCAAATAATCTTGATGTCTCTAACAATATAATCAGCAGTTTATTAACAAATTATATTGAGCCTGCTATTGATAATCGCTATCTAGGGCTGTATTACCCGCGTGATAATCAGACCGCAACGGATTTGGTAGATATCGGGGTGAGTGGCTGTATTGAACAAGACCAGCGTGGTATTGATCGTGTGATTGGATCCACATTAACATTTGATCCAAGTGCAAAAAATACTTGCGAGATCGGCTCAGTTGAAATCCGACGTTTGACTGCAGCCGATATTACAGACTTACAAAATAAGAGTTTGGTAGAACTCAATGACTTTTATCAGGAGAATATAGATGATCTCGAAGAAATCATTGCTGATAAAAATACTCCAGAAAATGAGCTTCCTGGTTTAAAGGAAGAATTGAAAAGTTATCAGGATTTGCTCAAATATACCAAGCAATATCAGAAATATCGTGCAATCTATATTAATCCTTTTATCTTGGCTATGCCTCAAGAAACTCTAACCAATGATAAGATTCAAATTAAAGCCTTAAATTCACAAAATTATGAGGTCAGTGTAAAAACTTTAGGTGTTGGTAAGTTAGTTGGTACAGGCAATTCGACCACTGTGGAAGGAAATCCAAATGATCCAAATCTTAAATGTGAGTGGAAACCTGATTTAAACCGGATCATGATGTATCGCACTGATGGTAAGCAGACCAGTTCGGTTGATATGGAGTTCTGTAGTTATACCCTTAAAGACCGGGCTACAGGTGCGAGCAGTGCTGGCCTCTTAAGAGCAGCTTTTAACAACATTGCACCGATTGCAAAAGATGATGAATATCGGCTTAATCCAGAGAATAATCTTACAGTGACGGTAAATCCGCTTGAAAATGATAGTGATGATGGGGATGGGCCTCTACCATCAGGAAAGTCGGCTTTTTATCAAGATAAAGATGGAAAAGAGATCCCGATTCATATTGTTAAGCTGCCTGCGGGAGTTTCACTGAAGGCAGAGCGACAAGGAGCATGTCCTGATACCTATCAAAATCAGACCTGTTATGGTGGACAGCTGACATTTACTGTAAAAAATAATTTAAGCCAGGCAAATTACAGCATGGATTATGCGATTTTTGATGCTGATGAAAAAATGTCAGAAAAAGCGACAATCTTGTTACGTAATACAGTTAAAAATACGAATACGTCCTCAAGTGGTGGTGGGGCAATTGGAATGTGGGGGCTACTAGGATTATTAGGGTTTGCAGGTTATCGACGCTTAAGAAAATAAAATATGATTGAAACATCAAAAAAGCCTCCATATGGAGGCTTTTTTATATTAAGTGTTTAATGCGAGTTAGGCTGCTGAGTCACTTGCTGATATTTGAGAATGTATTCTTCGCGAATGGCAAGGCGTTGCTCAGGAGACGCTTTTTGCATACGTGCGCCCAGTTCTTTGCGTTCCTGACTGCTCATCATTTGCCAAGTCTCACGCATTCTTTGTTTTTCCGCATTAGGGAGTTGAGTAAACCAGTCCATACGCTGCTGTAAGCTAACACGTTGTTGTTCGGGGATTTCTTTTAAAGATTGATAACGTTTAATCAGTGCCAATTGTTCAGAATCAGAAAGACTATCCCAAGTATCAGTTACTTGGGTATTCGCATCCTTGGAAAATAGCCAAAAACGTTCAAATCCTGCAAAGCTGGTTTGCAGAAAACTGAATGCACAAAAAGCAATCGCCAATTTTTTAGCTGCCATGTGGAACTTTGTCCTCACCTAAAACCATTAACATTTCTAAATCTTCAAGCATTTGCGGAGACAGTTTTGGGACTGACACCATTTGAGTTTGCGGCTCGTTATGGTCCGAAAGATTCGGTAATACCACAATGCCTGCAATCGCAGCTGCCAAAGCAAAACCTGACATTTTTAGAAATGCAAAGCGTGAATGTTTTGAATCCTGAATTTCTTCAAGAACATGGTGCATGACAACAGGTTTGTCTTTATGTTGTTGTGCCAGTCCATCAAGTTTGGAAGTTACTTGTTTTAAGAAATCATCTTGATTCATTCGGATGACCCTCCCAGATATGGATTTAAATGTGCTAAAGAGGCGCGTAAGCCTTGGATAGCACGGTGGTAATGGGTTTTTACACTGCCTTCTGTGCAGTTCATAATCTGTGCGGTGGTATGCGTATCAAATCCTTCCCAAGCTCTTAGCATAAATGCCTGCTGCTGACGCACAGGCAATTTTGCAATCGCTTCCTGGATTTCTTCAGCAGTGACTGCCTGATCGAGAAAGTCCAGCGGCGTTGGTGTTGATTCATCGACGACATCATCAAATTCAATTTCGTCGTCATCGAGACTGACTTTCTTGAAAAATGAAAACATTTGACCACGCCGTGACTCTTTACGACGCCAGTCCTGTAACTTGTTGTTGAGAATGGTATAAAATAGGGGATACCATTCTTCAGTACTTTTTTCTGCATAGGATTTGTGTAAGGAAATGAAAGCTTCCTGAACCAGATCCATGGCAATACCATGATGACCTTGAGTCGCACTTTCCATCATCACCAAGGCACGCCCAGTCACATCCTGCATGAAATTCTTCAGACGTGCTTCAGCCGTACTCTTCAGAATACTTACATCGTGTGTTTGCAACTGTTTTGGTGCTAAATCCATAGAGATGGAAAATCCTGTCATTGGACACCCACCATTATTCCCAAGTTCATAATCATATAACGTTGGGAATCCTGGTTTGGTTGACAATTAAGTTTATTATTTTTGTAGTTTAATCTATTTTATACACGGGCAGGGTCGTATTAAAACACTGTAACCTAAATCCCTAATTAGATACGTTGACGTACCATTTCGAAAAAACAGATCGAACCCGCAATGGCGACATTCAGTGATTCCTGACCCCCAGGTTGCGGAATGCTCACGGCTTCAGCATGTTGCATCGCATAATCAGACACGCCTTGGCCTTCATTGCCCAGAATCCACACGCAAGGTTTACGTAAGTCTTTTGAATATAGGCTTTCAGCACGGTGTGAGCTGGTTACATAAACAGGGATTTGAAATTGCTCAAGAATTTGTTCAAGCGAAATATTTTCAAAGGTTTGCAGTGTGAAATGTGCACCCATACCGGCACGTAATACGCGTGGAGACCAGAGCGATGCAGAACCTTTGGTACACACAATTTGTTCAATACCGGCAGCAGCAGCAGAGCGAAGCAGGGTGCCTACATTACCCGGATCCTGTACATTTTCCAGAATCAAAGTGTCTGCTTTAAAATCCAATGCATAATTTGCTGTTGGTAAAGTCACCACAGCTAAACAGGCTAAAGATGTTCCTAAGGTACTTAAATCTTTGTATAAAGACTCGCTTAGAACAAAGACCATACCTGTGTATTTTGCGAGAATTTTCTCGAAATCAGGATGTGAAAGTGCATGTTCAGTGGTGAAAATAGAATCAATTTTACGGTTTTCATGTAACCAGGCGAGAGACAGATGCGTGCCTTCTAAAACCGTTTGACCCTGTTTTTTACGATAGGTATTTTGTTCAATTAAACCGCGTAAGTGTTTAATCTTTGGATTGTCTTTTGAATCAAGAAAAAAAGTTGGCATGGGAGATATAATCCACGGCAGCCGATTCAATACCGGCTGCCGCTATAAAAATTAGTTGTGGTAGCTGGTCACAAGATCAACTTCGTTTTTAGAACCAATGATCACAGGAACACGCTGATGTAAATCAGTCGGTTCGATCTCAAGAATACGTACGCGACCTGTAGTCGATGCGCCGCCAGCCTGTTCCATCAACATGCTCATTGGGTTGGCTTCATACATTAAACGCAGACGGCCTGCTTTAGCCGGATCTTTAAGGTCGTATGGATACATGAAGATACCGCTACGGCAAAGAATACGGTGAATGTCGCCCACCATACAAGCAACCCAACGCATATTGAAGTCTTTTTCACGAGGACCGGTTTTGCCTGCTAACAATTCATCGATATAACGCTGTACTGGTGCTTCCCAATGACGTTGATTCGACGCATTGATCGCATATTCTTTAGTATCTGCAGCTACCTGAATTGCTTCAGAAGTCAGTAGGAATTCTTGAGTCTCAGGGTCATAGGTAAAGAACACTACGCCTGCGCCGACGGTCAATGCCAACATGGTCGATGGACCATAAAGCACATAACCTGCAGCTACCTGATGAACACCGGCTTGCATAAAGTCTTCTGCCTGAGTCACGGCATTTTTTGCAGGAAGAATCGAAAAAATGGTACCAACACACATATTGATGTCGATATTGCTTGAACCGTCTAATGGATCGAACAATACCAGAAATTGACCATTTTCTTGTGCAGGGGTGAATTCATCCAGTTCTTCTGAGGCCAAACCACCCACATTTGGATGTTGCTGCAAGGCATCAATCAAATAGTCATTAGAAATGACATCCAGCTTCTTTTGCTCTTCGCCTTGAACGTTTTCATGCTGTGCACTTCCCAATACACCCGCTAAAGCACCTTTTTGCAGTAATTGATCAATGTCTTTGCAAGTGTTTGCAATCGTTTCAATAACTTGTGCAAGTTCAGGTGTGAGATTCCCGCTTTGTTGTTGTAAAAACTGGGATAAAGTGCGGTATGACATAGGGGGAAACTCCAAGACTTAAATCGGGAAAAAATGATCAAAACGATATGCGGCTATATTTTAGATGAGAACGTACTAAAAGAAAAATTAAACTGGATTATTTGTATCGATTTTGCCCTTGCAACTCCTGCGGAAAGTGCTATGTTGAAGACAAAGGAAAATTGAGAATAGGAGCACAGATATGACAACATTGAAGTTTGATGCGACTCCAACGCCAAGCGAAGGCATTACTTTAGATGATATCTCTGAAGACAAGATGAAAGAAGCCTGGCGGGATTATGAAGCAAAACCAGAGTACAAACAATTCAATAAACATGACATGATCGAATCGATGCATCCGGCTGAACAGGATCAGCTTCCAAAGTAGACCGATTCTTTCATTGAAGCCAATAAAAAGCACTCATGATTGAGTGCTTTTTATTTGATGAAAGCATCATGAATGAAAATTATTTCAACAATGGTGGTACTGCTTCATAATTAATTTCTACACGGCGGTTTTCTTTCCATGCATTTTCATCATGGCCCGCATTGATTGGCATTTCCTTGCCATAGCTGACTGCTTCTAATTGACCAGGATTAACACCCGTCGTCACCAGGAAGCTTTCTACTGCTTTGGCACGACGCTCGCCAAGTGCCATGTTGTATTCACGAGTACCGCGTTCATCGGTATGGCCGGTGAGTGCTACACGTGAATTGGCATTGGCCATCAGGAACTGCGCATGGGCTTGCAGCGTATTTAAATCTTCATTGCTGAGTTCAGTACTGTCATAGTCAAAATGCACCACGCGTTTTGCCAAGAATGCTTTATTTTCTGCAGTAACGCCTTTTGCAGAAGCACCTGCCATGTTTTGTGCATTCAGTGCTGCATCTTCACTTAGGCCTGCAGTATTCACAGTTGTTGTACCAGTCGTATCTAAACCGCCCGTTTGAACTTCAGCTGCAGGCTTACGGCTCGCACAACCTGTCATGACAACCGCTGCTGCTAAAAGTGGCAAGGCAAATAATTTTACTTTGTTCATCTTCATCTCCATGAAGTTTGATTATGGGGTAAAGGGTTTATCAATATAAAAATGTTATTTGGGTGCCCAAGCCGGTTCACGGACTTCGCCCGTTTCACTTGGCAAATTCATACGGAAGCGGCCATCCAGCGACATGATTGACAAGAGTCCACGTGCCCCTTCACGGGTGGCATAGACTACCATCTGGCCATTTGGCGAGAAGCTTGGCGATTCGTCCAGCGTCGTTGGTGTCAAAATGTTGTTCACACCAGAGGTCATGTCCTGAACCGCAACTCGATAGTTACTGCCGCTTGGACGATGAACTAATGCAAGTTTTTTACCATCTGCGCTCAGCGTGCCGCGCGCGTTGAATGCACCACGGAAGGTCAGGCGTTTATTGCTACTTGATTCAAGATCATGGCGGTAAATTTGTGGAGAACCGCCACGGTCAGAAGTGAAAATAAAAGATTTTCCATCTGGCGAATAACGTGCTTCAGTATCAATGGCACTGTCATTGGTCATGCGTTGTAGCTGACGCGTTTCCAGATTCATCTGGTAGATTTCCGGATTGCCGTGCATAGAAGCAGTAAACAGCATGCTCTTGCCATCTGGAGAGAAGCTCGGTGCGCCATTTAAACCGCGGAAGCTGGCCAGTTTTTCACGTTGACCTGTGGCCAGATCCTGTACATAAATCGCCGGGCGTTTGGTTTCAAAGGACACATAAGCAATTTTTTTGGCATCTGGTGTCCATGCCGGAGAAAGGATTGGATCACGTGAGGTCAAAATGGTCTTTGGCTGTTCACCATCGGTGTCCGCAATCTGCAAGGTATAGCGTTGTTCTGGGGTAGCAGGATTACGCAGCACATAGGCAATACGTCCGCTAAAATCACCCGGAATACCGGTCAATGCCTGATAGATGGCATCACTGATCATATGTGCTGCCTGACGGGTGCGTGAGGCTGGAACAGTCAGCAATTCATTTAATAGATATTGTTTTTTTTCGACATCATAAAGCTGATATTGGATTTCAAAAGAACCATCGGCTGTGGTCTTGGACGAGCCGGTGACTACATAGGGAACACCAGCTGATGCCCAAGCTTCTGCATTCGGATTATTCAATGTCGCTGTTGCAGGCAGGTTTTTTGAAGCACTGGTAAAGCGGCCAGAACGATTCAGGTCATTTTCCACAATGGGATAAATGCTCTGATCCTGACTGAAAGGTACAACAGCAATTTTAGGTGCTGCCTCAGGCGCCTTGGTAATTTCCAGATGCAATTGGGCATAGGACTGGGTTGCCAATACAGGGCTTAAAGCGCTAATGATTGCGAGGCAGAGTAGATGTTTGCGAGTCTTTTCCATCATTCGTTATTTACTCAAATCAACGGATTTATTGTATAGGTGCTTGGGCTACATCATCGCATGGATTTAATAGAATAAAACCATGAATTTATGACCAAACTGTTATGACACTGTGAAAAGTGAATGTTATTTAATCAATTTAAAGTGAAGTTTAGCTTAAAAAATAAAAGCCATCACAACATTATTTATGTGATGGCTCCGTTTTTATTGCGCAGTAAAGGTTGAAGTAAAGCTTCGTGCTTCACGGCGTGCATCTGGATCGGATGGCATTGGATAAGGTGCTGCAGCACGGACTGCAGCTTCTACACTGGCTTTCATGTCTGAATCACTTGAATTCACAATGATCGAGACCACACCGCCATTATCATTCAGGGTTACACGTGCAGTGGCACGCTGGCCTGATGATCCGACTGGTGTATCCCAGGCG
This sequence comes from Acinetobacter lwoffii, assembly GCF_024129855.1. Taxonomy (GTDB): domain Bacteria; phylum Pseudomonadota; class Gammaproteobacteria; order Pseudomonadales; family Moraxellaceae; genus Acinetobacter; species Acinetobacter lwoffii_L. Next base: position 19,123 of record NZ_JAMXXC010000002.1, on the reverse strand, counting down.
CGTTTGATTTTGTTTTCAAAATCGCGCTTCGCAGTGGATGCAATCCGTTTTGATTCCGCTTTTTTCTGTGCAGCTTCTTCAGCAGCCTGTTTCGCGGCTGAAGCTTTGGCATCTGCATCAGCTCTGGCTTTTGCTTCGGCATCTGCTTTGCGCTTGGCATCTGCATCAGATTTGGCCTTAGCATCGGCATCTGCCTTGCGTTTGGCATCAGCGTCGGCTTTTGCTTTAGCCGCTGCATCGGCTTTAGCTTTCGCATCAGCGTCCGCTTTGCGTTTCGCCTCTGCATCATTTTTAGCCTTGGCTGCCGCGTCTGCTTTAGCTTTCGCATCAGCGTCTGCTTTACGTTTCGCCGCTGCATCATTATTGGCTTTTGCTACCGCATCTGCCTTTGCTTTAGCAGCAGCTTCAGCCTTACGTTTGGCATCAGCCTCTGCTTTGGCTTTTGTGGCAGCATCCGCTTTTTGCTTGGCAGCTAAGTCAGCTTTTTTCTGTGCTTCCAGTTTGGCTTTTTGAGCAGCATCGGCTTTGCGCTGTGCATTTAGTTCAGCTTGACGTGCAGCTTCGGCTTCCGCCTTTGATTTTTGCGCTGCATCCGCTTTGGCTTTGGCTGCTGCTTGTTTGGCCTGTTCAGCGGCTTGGGCACGTTTTGCTGCTTCCGCTGCTTGCTGCGCAGCCTTGGCTTGTGCTGCCTCTGCCGCTTTCAGTTCCTGCTGGGCTTTTTGTGTATCGACTTTAGGTGCAGGTGGAGCAGGAGGTGTGGCAGGCGCCGTCGTTGGAACCACTGGAGCAGGTTCTATACTGGGTTCAGCAGTCTGGGTAATTTCTTCTGCGACATTTTCATGTGCAGTTTCCTCAAATTCGGTTTCTTCGCGAGTCACCGGTTTAAGGTCTTCTGGCTTGATCAGAACGGTTTTGATCTGTTTTGGCGGTTCAGGGGGATTACTCATGCCCAGATAAAGTAAGCCCACCAAAGCCACTGCATGGATGCCTAAGGTGAATCCAAGTGCGATGGCTTTTTTCTGAAATGGTGGCTTTTTATAGTTTTTCATACTTTATTCTAATGGCTTGGTCAGTAAACCGACTTGAGAAAGGCCAGCATCCTGCAGGCTGGACATCAAGGCCATGACATCGCCATAAGGACGAGTATTGTGGCCATTGATTACGACATTCAGCACCTTGTTGTCATTTTGCGCCTGGGTTTGGGCATCAACAAGCGTACGCGTCAATTCTTCCAGTGTGACTGGGCCAGTGGCCTGATTTTTATATTCTAGATAATATGAACCATCTTCTTTCAGTGTGACAATGGTCGGAGCATCCTTGGATTCGATCGGTAGTCCGTTGGCCTGAGGCAAGTCAACCTTGATGCCACTTGTAATCATCGGGGCAGTGACCATAAAGATCACCAGCAGTACCAGCATGACATCGATATACGGCACCACATTCATGTCACTTTTCAGTGGCTTTTTAATACGCTGAAAGCGTCCTGAACCTTGAATCGCCATTAGTCTTTGTCCTGAGTTACGCCCACAGACTGACGTTGCAATAGCGCCACCATTTCTTCGGCAAACAGCGCACGGTCAGAGTAGACCGTTTCACCTTTGGCTGTGAAATGGTTGAAAGCCAATACCGCTGGAATGGCTGCGAACAGACCGATCGCCGTTGCAATTAGTGCTTCGGCTATACCGGGTGCGACTGTCGCCAAAGTCACCTGATCAACATCTGCCAGACCAATAAAGGCATTCATAATGCCCCAGACCGTACCAAACAGACCGACATAAGGCGCGACCGAACCGATACTCGCCAATGCGCCCAGACCTTGTTCCAGATGACCTTGGTCACGGCTTAAACCGACACGCAGAATACGCTCTGTTCCTTCAATCGACTGGGCAGTCGGCGCATGGCGTTTTTTCAGTTTCAGGAACTCGCCCAGACCCTGATAGAAAATATCTTCAAGGCCGGTACGTTTAGAATTGAGTTGTGCATTGTTATACAGGGTATTTAACTCAGCGCCAGACCAGAAGATTTTCTGGAAATGTTCATCATCGGCCTGGGCTTTTTTATAACTCATATAGAGCCTAGCAATCAGATACCAGCTATATATTGAGGCTAACAGGAGAGAAAGCATCACCAGTTGTACGACAGGGCTTGCTTGTAAAATAAGATCTGAAACTTGAAGAGATGATTCTAACTGAGTCGCCATAGTTGTTACGTGTGCCAATAAATTTTTTTAGTCTTGTTCCAATTCTTTTTGAATTAGTTCGCGGATTTCATCCGGGAGTCGACGTGGTCGCATCTCTGCACTGATACATGCCAACTCAACCTCACCTGATGCAAGCATGATTTCACCACGATAAATATTTTGTTGCAATACAAATGATGAAGCTTTACATGAAATGACACGTGCCGTAACAGTAATTAAATCATCCATCAGGATCGGACGCATGTATTTGACATTAATTTTATGCACCACAAAATTGTAGTCTGTCTGATGCCAGTAATGGCTCACTCCAGCGGCACGTAACCATTCGGTACGGGTACGTTCCATATAGCGAATATGATTGGCGTGATAGACAATGCCACCCGCATCAGTATCTTCAATATAAACGCGGATATTGAATTCAAAGTGATTCGCCATAGTTTTGTTCCATGCAGATTTTCGAAATTTTTGCTTGTTTTTAGATGCAGGAGAGGGATTAGAATTTGCCGGATTCCTGCCAAAAGTCAAGCAATTTAGCGGTTCAAAGTTTAGCATTGTGAGTTTTGAGACCAATGGCACAAGATGTCAAATCTGGAGATAAGTCGCCAAGATGAAGTACTGATCGCTTAACAGCTCATTTATAAAACAGCAGCAGATACTAAAATGCGCGAGTCCTTGGAGCCGCGCATTTTTAGTAATAGAAGATTAGCCTTTATTTTTCTGTTTCCAGTTGGCCTGAACCTGCTCAGCTACTTTTGGATAGTCCAGAATAAAACGGACATGGCTTTCGACCCCGGTTTTCAAGGTCGCATCATCGACAATGAAATTCGGGTTATGGTTCGGTGCAGCTTTTGCCGGATCTTGATCTGCTGGCGTGGCACCGACAAATACGAAGAGCGATGGCATGAGCTGGCCATAATAAGCAAAATCTTCACTGGCGCTGGCATTGTTGTCTAAAACATGCAATTTATCTTCACCATGCACGTTCGCCAAGGTTGGACGCATCAATTCAGTCAAGGTTTTATCATTGGTGGTTACCGGGGCATAAGGTGCAATTTCGACTTTTACTTTGACATCATTGGCTGCGGCATTGTGTTCCAGCATTTTTGGTAAGTCTTTTAAAATGCCCTGACGTACATCTTCACTATTGGAGCGGATGGTGCCAACCATATTGACCTGATTTGGAATGACGTTACCGATGGGGCCGCTCTGGATGCTACCAATATTGACTGCGCCCATACCTTTGGTCAGATCAGCTTTAGGGCTGATCAGAATTTGTAAGTTGGTCACTATCTGGGCAGAGGCATAAATCAGATCTTTATCTGCCCATCTTTAGAGCTTGAAACCGTTATAAAAAAAGCTGAAATTTTAATGAAAAACATAATATTTCAAAATAAAAAAGCAGCTTAAGCTGCTTTTAATCATTTATCCTTTGGCTCAGGCGGCATCATCCCAAACTGCAAATACGCCATATTGGTGGCAATACGACCACGCGCGGTTCGCATCACATAACCTTGCTGAATCAGGTAAGGCTCAATGACATCCTCCAACGTACCAGAATCTTCTGCCATGGCTGCTGCCAAGGCTTCTACGCCAGCAGGACCACCATCAAAACGCTCAAGCAACATTGATAAATAACGGCGGTCGAGTGTATCTAAACCATCTTTATCGACTTTGAGCATGTCCAAAGCACGTTGGGCCATATCCTGATTGATCTCACCGGTACCTTTGACCTGAGCGTAATCACGAACTCGACGCAATAAACGGTTGGCAATACGCGGTGTACCTCGTGAGCGACGGGCAATTTCTTTTGCGCCATCTCCCGTCATAGGTACATCCATCAAATTGGCTGAACGCTTGACAATGTGGGTTAAATCTTCAACCGAATAAAACTCTAAACGTTGCACGATTCCGAAACGGTCACGCAGCGGAGAGGTGAGTAGACCTGCACGTGTGGTTGCTGCAACCAGAGTAAATGGTGGTAAATCCAGTTTAATCGAGCGCGCAGCAGGGCCTTCACCAATCATGATATCGAGCTGATAATCTTCCATCGCCGGATACAGGATTTCTTCAATCACGGGTGAAAGACGGTGAATCTCGTCAATAAACAGGACATCGCCTTCTTCCAGATTGGTTAGCATCGCGGCTAAGTCGCCGGCACGTTCCAGAACCGGACCAGAAGTTGACTTAAGATTGCCACCCATTTCTCGGGCAATAATATTGGCCAACGTGGTTTTACCCAGACCTGGGGGGCCAAAAATCAAGGTGTGATCGAGGGCTTCTTCACGGCCGCGGGCTGCACCAATGAAAATTTCCATCTGCTCACGAACCACGGGTTGACCGATATAGTCATCTAGGGAAGTCGGGCGAATGGCACGATCGAAGTGATCTTCGGGTTTTTCAGAACCACTGATGAGACGGTCTTGCATAACGTTTATATACCAATATTTTAGTGATCCTTTGAGCTGGTAATTTTGACACGGTCTCAAATATGGATCTGAATCCTAAGATTTTCGCCTAGGCGAGGAATTGAATTTTTGCAGAGTCTTTCCAATCAGATTTATATCTGAGTATTAACCTGCGGTTCGCCTTACTTTTGTTTCGGCAAAAGTAAGCAAAACCACCGTCATTCGCAAAACTCGTCGAATATTGATTCTTATCGAATATATCGCAGAAACATTTAACTATAAATGTCTCCTGCCTCAAACAGTTGCGAATGACTTTTACGCGTATCAGATTTTATCCTGTAACTTGGATATCATCTCTATTTGTTCATCGACTTTAATGCCGCGCGAATGATATCACTGGCTTCAGTAAATTCACCTTTGGCAGCATTCACCAGTTTTTGTGCTTCAGCAGGTTTATAGCCCAAGGACTGTAATGCAGCTTCCGCTTCAGCCACGGCTGAATTGCCCATAAACTGAATTTGTGGTGCAGTTGAATTACTTGGGGCAGCACCTGAAGCCATGGCTTTAAAGCGGTCACGCAATTCAATCATCAGGCGTTCAGCAGTCTTTTTACCCACCCCCGGAACTTTGACCAGAGTATTGATATCTTCATGTTCAACGGTGTGGATCAGCATTTCCACACTTAAAGTGGAAAGAATACCAAGCGCCATTTTCGGACCTACGCCGTTCACCTTTAATAAGGTACGGAAAATGGTTTTTTCCTGCGCATTGATAAAGCCATAAAGTAACTGGGCATCTTCACGAACAGCCAGATGGGTCCACAGGGTAATTTTCTGGCCTTTTTGCAACTGACAGAAAGTGGTTAAAGGGGTGTCAATCTCATAACCTACGCCGTTTACATTTAATAAAACAGTCGGTGCTTCCAGCGCCAGCACTTCCCCAATTAGGCATCCAATCATTTTTTATACATACTCAAATTTAATACAGGCATAGTAGTCAGCATCTTCGATAAAGGCAAAACTCTATCATTCAAATCCAGTGATTTTGCTGAGATTATCATCAGGCGCTCGTTCACATTAGAGTAACCCGGCTTTATTGCCATGCAGTTCCTGCGCCAGATTATAAGCCTGGTGATCAGAAAACTTGGAGACAATATCTAGCACCTGCATAATGTTGTCATAATGATCAGCGCTAAACTGCGCACCCGAGCGTTTTAAAATAGCCATCAAACGCTGTTCCTTAAAGCTCAAGGTTTTGTGCGGTGTGGTCAGTGGAATAAAGGCATCCAGAATCGTTTGTAAACTTTGATGCGCGATAATTTCCAGACCGGCTTTTTGCGGATGTTCGAAGATCTTGTCTCGCGCCAGTTCTTTGGCCCGGTTAATGCCAATTTCAATGTCGGCACTACAATAACCCAGCAATGAAGCTTGCAGTTGGCCCATCAAAATTTCCTGTTGATGTCGCGCAAAAGCTGTGGTGACTTCATCTACCAGACGTTTCATGACCCGACCACGTAAGGCGGCAATTTTTTGTTGCCAGGTGGTATTAGGCAGATTGATTTCTTCAGGTGTGCCATATTCTCCCAGCAAGTTTAGGAAAACTGGCTCGACTTCGGCATAACTGAGCATATTCAGGCTAATACCATCTTCCAGATCAATCAGGGCATAGCAGATGTCATCCGCAGCTTCTAGAAGATAGGTCAGCGGATGACGACAATAATGATATTCACCAAGCTGGATTAATCCTAGCTGTTCAGCAATTTCCTGCAAAATCTCTTTTTCAGACTGGTAACAACCAAATTTAGGACGTCGGCTGGCAGGGGTGTTGCCAGTCGGGTCAATCGCCTCAGAGAGCCACGGATATTTAAGATAGGCACCGAGCGTGGCATAGGTCAGGCGCATGCCGCCATCATAAGGATGGTAATCGATCTTGGTCAGCAGGCGCAGGCCTTGGGCATTGCCTTCAAACTGGCGTACATCGGCTTCCTGTTCAGGACTCAAATCTTTTAAAAAGTCGGTATGAGATGCATCGTCAAACCATTCCCGAATGGCGTATTCACCGGCATGCCCAAAAGGTGGATTACCGATATCATGTGCCAGACAGGCGGCCTGAATGATGGCACCGACATCAGCCGGAGAAATCCAGGCAGGTAAATTATCTTTGATTTTTTCTGCAGCCAGCATACCGAGTGAACGGCCAATACAGGAAACTTCCAGCGAATGGGTTAAGCGGGTATGAATGCCATCATGCTGGGTCAGTGGATGGACCTGGGTTTTGCGGTTTAACTGCCGGAAGCTTTGCGAAAAAATAATACGGTCATAATCTTTATGAAACGGGCTACGTGCCAGTTCAGTGCTCTGCTTTTTACTACCAATCCGAACTGTCGAAAGCAGTTCTAACCAACGCATTTGAGTCATTTATCATTATTCAGTGATCCACTATTTGCATCATGCCAAAAAACTAGCTCCTGCACTAGGGCAGTGCGACATGAATTGTCATGCTGCATATGGTTATTTCAGTCAGCTGGAAAAGACTGAGATTAAAAATCGAAATCATCAAATGAACAATAAAAAAGCAGACTCAATGGCCTGCTTTTTGTTTAGGATGAAGAATCAAATTAGCTCTTCGCCATTTTTCTTGGCCTGTTGTGTGTCTTTATAGACATTCAGGCAAATCGTGAACAGGACCAGGCTTGCCACCAATGGCCAAAAAAGTACATATAGGGTCAATAATTGACTTGTCATCTGAAATCTCCTTATTTACTTTTCTCAGATAGCTGGTGAAATTCAATCACCATCTTGTTGATTTGTTTAAAATCAAATCGTTCTTTACTGTAGACCAGCGTCAACACCGTACATACCAGTGCACTACTGCCATAAGCTGTTAGTGAGCTTAACAAGGTGCCGTATTCACGCAAGAAACCGATGGTCCATGGCATGAAGCCAATACTGGCCAATATGCCAACGACCAGACCCACTTTCTTGCCAAAGAAACCAAAGGTCATCAGACCCAGCACCACACCAATCCCCAGGGTCGCAACGAGTTCAAAGCCAAGTGCGATCAATCCCTGAATCGGAAGCCATTCAAAACGTACTATCAGAAAGCTGAAAAATGCGAGGCCCACTGACCAGTTAAAGGCCCGGGCATTCACCTTGTCCCAATACAGGCTGACAATCACCGGGAATACAATAGAACCCCAAAGCGCACCCACAAAAATCAGCATCGACAAAATGTCAAACTTCAAGGTGGCAATCACAATCCCCAGCATGGTGGCAACGATCATGGTCATACGGCCAATAAACAGCATTTTCTTTGGATCAGGACGGTTTTTCGCAATCTGTTTGCCATAAATGTCCGTCATGACAATCGCAGACAGGGCAGACAGATCCGAGTCAGCGGTAGAAGACAATGCTCCAATCACCATGATGAATAACAGCGCGACCATAAATGGAGAAAGATAAGTCGCTGCCATTTGCGGAATCAGGTTATTCAGGTTGCCATCAATGGGCTGAATACCTGCAAATAGTGCCAATAACCCCAGCATGCCTAGACCAATGACAATTGCAGCATAACCAATGGTTGCAGTGATAAAACTTGGTTTGATCAGGTCTTCACGGACTGCAAACAGGCGCTGGGCAATGGTCTGATTACCAATCGCGTAGGCCAATACCGCAACAAAAAATGGTGCACCTTGTTCCAGAAAGGCTGTTTTAGAGAAAAAATCCAGCTGTTCCGGCTGCAGGTGATGAATCCCGCTTTGAAACAGGGAAGGTCCGCCTAAGGTAAAGAACAAGGTTGGAATAATGATCACAGCCGCGACAATCATCGCCACCAGTTGACCAAAATCGGTAAACACCGAAGAACGGAACCCCGACCAGAGGGTATAGGACAGTACACCGATACCGGTAATCAGCACGCCATGGATAAAGCTTAAAGGAGATAAAATTTCAACCAGTGCCCCAGCGGCGGTAAAGTTCACCATCAGGCTGATGACGCTACCCACAATATTGGAACCTGCCAGAATCATCTGGCTTTGGTTGCCATGCCGGGCATGCATAATTTCTGCCAGGGTGTGGGCATTAGGCGCCAGTTCACGAAAGCGCTTACCAAAGGGATAGATAAATAAAATCATCAGCGCACCCCATAAACCATAGTGGAGGGCACCGGAAACGCCGTATGTATATCCGGATGAAGCTGCTGCATAAAATGATGCGGCCCAGATCCAGGTGGCGGTCATACTGGCCGCAGACATTCCAAATCCGATGGAGCCATTCGAGACCATGTAGCCATCAACATTCTCATTTTTCTGTTTAATACGTAACGATAGTAGAAAGGTGATGCCATAGAAAAGCACCATCAATAGTACAGTTGCTGTACTAGTGAATTGAAACATACATACTCCTTAAGCGGGTCACCTTTTGTTTTTGAAAATTAAATCATTGGTGACAGATTAAGGCTCTAAAATAGACAGAGCAGTGAAGCTATAGAACATCAAAAAGTTAGTGTCCGAATATAGAATTTATATTCATCTCTACAGCAGAAAGGAAAAACCATTGCTAGGTTCAGAATTTGGACATTTCCTCAGCAATTCGGCTAGAGCTTAACATAAAATCATCAAATTTACTGATGAAGTATCTATTTGGTAAGATTTTTAGCTGATATAGACATGTGAGTCTGTAGCTCTGTTAGTTGAATAAAAAAGAAAATTTTTGATATTTTTCTATTAATTACAAATATTTATTTTAAATTTTCAAGTTAAATAAAACATGGTAATAAGGATTAAATAAAAAAGTAACAAAATTTTATTATTAATCATTTCTTCATTATTTTTTTATATGAGCCTCATAATTCCTGGTGAATTTTCTTATAAATACGAGTGGTGTTTTGCTATTTATATTGTGCTTTTTACGCATAATAGAACTAATGAATAAGTGATGAAATTTCAAAATATTAGATATGGTGGAGTAATTTTATGGATATGATTTTTGGTCTTTTAGATGAGTAAATTCCGCTTAATTATGATCTGAGAAGATAAACATCAAATATGAAAAAATAAAAGGATCAAAATAAGGAATTTTATTTTTATTCTTTTGGAAGATGAGAATAGATGTCCGGTTTTTATTCTGAAGATTATGTCAAATTAAAATGCCACTCATTATTAATTACTCATTTATATGGCAGAGTAATTTGCCTCTGGTGCTGTAATGGAGGAGATGAGCGGAGAACTGTTCCTTGTATTGCAGAACGGCAGAAGACTTTTAACCAGTTTTCTAATCTTAGAAGTCAAAGTTAGGAGTCACTCAAAAGAATTAAAAACAGTCTCAAAAAATACGACTTCATGAAATCTTGTAATCAAGTATTTCATTTTGGCCTAAATCGGAGTTTTGGCAGGTCATGACAATAAAACCTGAATTTGAGTTTGCACTGATTGTTGTTGAAAAATAATACAATTTTTACATATAAAATTATTCTGAAGCGGTTTTGATTTTTCTTTAAAAAAATGTGATAACCTGTGCGACTACATTCAATTTTCCTGACTGAAAATAAACGAAATATTTTAAAAGTCCAGGATATTTCAGACGTAGTTTTCTGATTTGGCATCTAGCCGATTTCCTTATTTCACAGTAGAATATGCGCTCTCTCAAGTCACATTGTGGCATGGTTGTTCAGACCATCCCGTGGAGCCAAAATCAGCATGTTTATCGTTGCCGGTGCACCCGCACATTCTTCTTTTAAGAAAACTCAACTATTATCGCGTTTGACGTCAATTAGTTCTGTTCAATCAATTGAAAGTCAATGGGTCTACCTCTTTGACCAAGCGCTCAGCGAGCAACAACAGCAATCAGCTTTACAGCTTCTCAACGATGGTCAATCTTTTGAATTGCACCAGGCTGCAAGTGATGAAATCCAGATTTTAGTCACACCGCGCGTCGGAACCATCTCTCCTTGGTCCTCTAAAGCGACGGACATTTTCAAAAACTGTAATACGCCGGTTCATCGACTTGAACGCGGCGTTTTATTTACTTTGAAGGGCGTAAAAGAGCTTTCTAAAGAAGCATTGCAAGTACTTCACGACCGTATGACCGAAAGCGTATTCAATGCGATTGAAGATGCTGCGGTATTATTTGTGGAAACGGCGCCAAAACCACTGAACTCGATTGATATTCTGGGTGAAGGTAAAGAAGCACTTGTAAAAGCCAACAACGAGTTTGGTTTTGCATTATCAATGGATGAAATTGATTACCTGACTGAAGCTTTCATCAAGCTAGGCCGTAATCCGAATGACATCGAACTGATGATGTTTGCTCAAGCCAACTCTGAGCATTGTCGTCATAAAATCTTCGGTTCAGAATGGACGATTGATGGTGAAGTTCAGCCATTGTCATTGTTCCAGATGATCAAGAACACCTATAAAGAATCACCAACAGACGTATTGTCGGCTTATAAAGACAACGCTTCGGTGATTGTTGGTTCGGATACCCAGCGTTTTTATCCAACCCAAGAAGACAATGGTCATCAAGTTTATAAATACAAGAGCCAGGCCGCGCATATCCTGATGAAAGTGGAAACCCACAACCATCCAACTGCGATTGCACCATTTGCCGGTGCAGCGACAGGTTCAGGCGGTGAAATCCGTGACGAAGGTGCGACCGGTCGTGGTGGTAAGCCTAAAGCAGGTTTAACCGGCTTCACCGTATCTAACCTGAATATTCCGGGCTTTGAACAGCCTTGGGAAGAAAACTACGGCAAACCATCGCGTATGGCATCGCCGTTACAAATCATGATTGAAGGCCCATTGGGTGGTGCTGCGTTCAATAACGAATTTGGTCGTCCAGCTTTAAATGGTTACTTCCGTACTTTTGAACAAAACGTCAATGGCGATGTTAAAGGTTTCCATAAGCCAATCATGATCGCTGGTGGTTACGGAAATATCCGTCCAGATCACGTTGAAAAAGATCCGATCTTACCGGGTGACTTATTGATCGTGCTCGGTGGTCCAGCCATGCTGATCGGTCTTGGCGGGGGTGCTGCATCTTCTGTAGATAGCGGCAAATTGGGCGAGAACCTTGATTTTGCCTCAGTACAACGTGAAAACCCGGAAATGGAACGCCGTTGCCAAGAAGTGATCGATACTTGCTGGCGCATGGAAGACCACAACCCAATCGTGTCGGTACATGATGTCGGTGCGGGTGGTGTATCAAATGCCATGCCTGAACTGGTGAATGATCACGAATTGGGTGCGGTGCTAGATCTTCGTAAGATTCCATCTTTAGAACCTGGCATGTCGCCAATGGAGATCTGGTCAAACGAAGCGCAAGAACGTTATGTATTGGCGATTCGTCCATCTTCTTTAGAATTATTTGAGTCAATCTGTGCGCGTGAACGTTGTCCGTTTGCAGTACTGGGTGAGGCGACTGAAGCACGTCACTTAACCGTTGAAGATCCATTGTTCGGCAACAAACCGGTGGATATGCCAATGCAGGTGATGCTTGGCGGTACTCCGCGTATGAGCCGTTCCTATGAAACGATTGAACGTAAAGGCGATGATTTTGACGCGGCTAAAGTTACGGATTTAAAAGGTGCGATTTATCGCGTTCTGAAAAACCCGACAGTGGCTTCTAAATCATTCCTGATCAGTATTGGTGACCGTTCGATTACCGGTATGGTCGCGCGTGACCAGATGGTGGGTCGCTGGCAGGTTCCTGTCGCGGATGCTGCAGTAACAACTACAAGTCTTGTCGGTTACACCGGTGAAGCAATGGCAATGGGTGAACGTCCTCCAGTAGCGTTGTTGAATCCTGCTGCATCAGCACGTTTATCTGTGGCTGAATCGATCTCTAACATCATGTCTGCGAAGATTGAAAAAATCAGCGACATCAAATTGTCTGCAAACTGGATGGCTGCTGCGGGTCAACCTGGCGAAGACCAGGCATTGTTCGAAGGCGTGAAAGCTATCGGTATGGAAATGTGTCCTGCACTCGGTATCGCGATTCCGGTCGGTAAAGACTCATTGTCTATGCGTACCACCTGGAATGACGAAGGTGAAGACAAGTCTGTGACTTCTCCAATGTCAGGTGTGATCACTGCATTTGCACCAGTGACTGATGTACGTCAAACATTGACTCCTGAATTAAAAGATCTTGAATCTGTACTGGTTCGTATTGATCTGTCTAAAGGTCAGTTCCGTCTAGGTGGTTCGATTCTGGCGCAGGTGTATAAAGCAATCGGTTCAGTGACGCCTGATGTCGACAGTTTCGATGACTTCAAAGCATTTTTCGCATTGGTTCAAGACTGGAACAACCGTGGCTTAATCAAAGCGTATCATGACATCGGTGATGGTGGTTTATTGGCAACTGTTGCAGAAATGATGTTCGCTTCACGTCTTGGTGTCGCACTTGAAGATCAATCTGTTGCTTCATTGTTCGCTGAAGAAATCGGTGCAGTTCTGCAAATTGCCAAAGCAGACTGGGAAGATCTACAAGCTGAAGTTGCAGCATCTACGCTTAAAGATGCAATTGCAGTGGTGGGTACTGTAAATAATTCTGACCAATTGTCTGTAAATGGTCTGGTACTTGAACGTGCTGATCTGCAAGTGGCATGGACTGAAGTTTCTCATCAAATCCAGCGCCTGCGTGACAACGTACAAACTGCGGATCAGGAATTTGCTTTAATTACCGATAAAGCGCACAAAGGTATTATCGCCCAACCAACATTCGACTTGAATGAAGCGATTGAAGTACCATTCATTAACTTGCGTCGTCCAAATATGGCAATTCTACGTGAGCAGGGTGTCAATGGTCATATCGAAATGGCTGCAGCATTTGACAAAGTGGGCTTTAATACCGTTGACGTACATATGAGTGACTTGCTGGCAGGTCGTATCAGCCTAGATGATTTTGAAGGTCTGGTGACGTGTGGTGGCTTCTCGTATGGTGACGTGATGGGCGCTGGCGGCGGCTGGGCGAAATCCGTATTGTTCAATGCTAAATTACGTGACCAGTTTGAGAAATTCTTTAACCGTCAAGAAACCTTCTCGCTGGGTATCTGTAACGGCTGTCAAATGTTGTCTCAATTGGCCCCATTAATTCCGGGTGCGGATGCTTGGCCACGTTTCCATCGCAATACGTCTGAAGTATTTGAAGCGCGCGCAGTGAACGTTCGTGTAGAAAAATCGAATTCAGTATTGTTACAAGACATGCAAGGTTCGATTCTGCCAATCGCTGTGGCGCATGGTGAAGGTCGTGCAGTTGCAACGGCGGAAAACTTTGCTGCATTGAATGCATCGAATCAGGTTGTTCTACGTTATGTAGATAGCCATGGCAATGCAACTGAACAATATCCATTGAACCCGAACGGTTCACCAGAAGGTATTACCGGTGTAACGTCTCAGGATGGCCGTGCAACGATTATGATGCCGCACCCTGAACGTAACTTCCGCGCGATCCAGCATTCATGGAAACCAGAAGACTGGGATCAGGATGGTGCTTGGTTACGTATGTTCCGTAATGCACGTAAATTTATTGGTTAATTCACTTTAGCTTGAAAAAGGGTTGCGCAAGCAGCCCTTTTTTATTGCAAAAATTACCGGAATAGCGGCAAAACTGGAAAATCTTTCAGCTTTTGTTTAAACTAGCTTCATCAATTGCCACCTTTAGGTGGCTTTTTGTTTTTTAATTTTTTTAATTTTCTTTCTCCCTACGGACTTGGTTTAGATTTTGCTTTCATATTGTATATAAAGTGCTATGGTATGTTTTATGCACAACTTTATTGCACTATAAAAGAAAGATGGAATAGATCGGTTCAGTATCAATTCTCAAAGATGAGGTGATGACATGGCTAAGACGCTCAGAATAATGGATAGAACAGAATTACGTCAGAAAGGTTGGTGGTTATTTGGTTTTGTTGTTGGCCTACAGGTACTGTTCTTGGTAGGTAGTTATTTGCTACAGGGTTCTTGATCAACAGATTTAAAAAAGCCACCGAGAGGTGGCTTTTTCATTTTTAAAATTATATATTTGTTGAAAATGGGTGAAAAATATAAGATGGATAATCAGGAAAAATTAATAAAAATAGAAACTATTCAGAATTTACTTATAGCTCATGCTACAGGTAGTAATGAAAATACTAGCGAATATGAAACTTTAAGATTCTATTTATTAAAAGAAGCTGATATTAAAAATTTATTACCAAAATACATTCTAACGTGTAGGAATCTACAGCAATTTTGGCAATTTATTAAATTTGAATATGCAACATATGCTGAAAGACGGGATTTCATTTGGAAGTCCTTTCAACCCATATTAGAAAAACTAGAATTTAGTAGTGAAGTCCCTTCTGATCAAATTATAAAGAATGTCGTTCAAAATATAGATTCAGATTATATCCATACAATCTGGAACAAAGCCTTAGAAAGAAGAACGACTGATCCAGATGGTGCAATTACTCTGTCTAGAACTCTTTTAGAGTCAACATGCAAACATATCCTAGATGAGCTAAGTGTAGAATACGGTAATGCTCCAGATATAAACCAGTTGTATAGATTAGTCAGTAGTAATTTAAACTTGTCTCCATCACAGCATACAGAGCAGGTATTTAAGCAAATCTTAGGTGGCTGTAGTGCGATAGTTGAAGGTTTAGGCTCATTAAGAAATAAAATCAGTGATGCTCATGGTCAAGGCAAAAATAATGTGAAGCCTTCTCCTAGACATGCTGAGTTTGCAGTAAATTTAGCAGGAACAATGGCAGTTTTTTTATTTTCTACTTGGGAAATGAAAAAAGAAAAGATATAAAAAGACTACCCTAGGATAGCCTTTTTTATATTTACTTAAACACGGCTATACATGGTACAGAGCTCTTTTTCTTCACGCTCAATACGTTGCACCAATGCAGAACCAATCGCTTCATATTCTTCTTTAAATTCAGCAGCAGATGCACGGTTTACCCCAAAATCCATCCAGTGATCTATAAACTTAATCACAGTCCGCTCAATGACACGCATTTCCTTTCTAAACTGACGTAAAGATAAAAATGCCTGGCTTTGTTCTTTTAAGCCTTGTTCCAAGTAACCATAAAACTTGATATTTTCAGCATCTAAATGCGCTTTAAAATCTTGTTTAAATTGAGCTAATTGATCAGGCAGTAAATGATATTCCTGTAGATTTAAAGAATTGCCAATGTTGCCGTACAGATTCAGAAGTTGTTGGTGATCTAGTTCCAAATGTTTAATCAGATTCGGATAAAAAGGAATACACATCATCATGTTTAGAGGTGGTATCAATCGAGTGACGATTACCCAAATCTAGCGCCGTTTCATTTTGTGGATTGTCCGCTTTGGATGGGTTAAATCCATTGAAAAGTGATGAAAATAACTGTTTTAACCAATTAAATAACATTGGGGGAAATCCTGAATTTAGATTTTATTTTCAAATCAAGATCATCCATTCTTTTGATTTGAAAACATGAAATTTTTGCGTTTAAGTGTTTCAGGCCGGCATGTCATTGGCATTGCATTCGCGGTATCAATGAGAGGATCAAAACTTGAAGTTAAGTTTTCGACCATTCCTAAAGCCGTCGAATA
This sequence comes from Acinetobacter lwoffii, assembly GCF_024129855.1. GTDB lineage: Bacteria > Pseudomonadota > Gammaproteobacteria > Pseudomonadales > Moraxellaceae > Acinetobacter > Acinetobacter lwoffii_L. The sequence goes on along the minus strand of NZ_JAMXXC010000002.1, from coordinate 2,940 downwards.
TCTGGGAGAGATTTGCCATGACATGTGCTTATCTCATAAAGAACATATCTTGCTGAATGAGTGGGGGGAGAAGTTTGAACCACAGATCAACAAAATGAATGTGTCTTAGCTATACAAGGCAGAACAGTATGACTAAACCTGAATGAGTTTAGCTAAACTGCATTAATGTGAAATTTATCACAAAATCAATCGTATATGTGTATTGGTATGGGTGAAATGATTGCGATTAAATGAGTTTTAATCAATTAGTGAGTTTAGGAAGGAAATTTTAGAACAAAGTGGCTTCAAGAAAGGCTGAGAGTCAGTATATGTTGTTATTTTAAAAGTATAAAAAACCACCCGAAGGTGGTCTTTTCAAAAATTATTCATTAAATAACTAGCTGAACCTGTTTGAGTACTGCTTTCAGCGTATTTTCATAGTCAAAAGCATCATTGGTACTGTCCTGATAACGCCAAGCGACATAACCATCCGGACGAACCAGCACTGCGCCAGATTCATGGATTTCAGATTTACTGTTCCAAGTGCCATACACATCACGGTAGTCACGAGAACCGATCTGAATCACATCTAGATAAGGTAAGTTCAGTACTTCAACAGCCTGTTTCCAGCCTTTGCCAGATAAACCTGTGAGCAGGGTAAAACGACCTTTACCGGTAATATCTAAAGTCGACTGCTTTTGACCTTTGGTATTGATCAGCCAGGTATGCGGAACTTTAGCACCCGGGCGAGTCGTTGCCTGTAAATAAAGCTGTTGATCTCGCTCAAATCTTTCAGGCTCAGATTCGCTAATCACTGCATTGGAGCTATATCGCTGGTTCAGCTCTACACCTTGTGCATTAAATTCGAAGTTTTTAATTTCCAAAGCTTCAAACAGCTTTTTGCGGATTTCAGCCCCTTGCTCATCTTCCGAAAAAATACGTTCCAGCATTTGTTTTTGTGTAGTCACACCATTGTCAAAACCAAAGACTTCTTTCAGGTATTTATAATCAAAACGTGATTGATTCGCTCGCGCCACAATTTGCTTGCCGACCGGTGCACGCTCAGTCGTATAGGAATCCAGCAGGGAAGGTGCAGCCCAGCCTTTTACCGCGTATGCTAGTTTCCAGCCTAGGTTAAAGGCATCCTGCATGCAGGTATTTGAACCTAGGCCACTCGATGGTGGATGACGGTGTACCGCATCACCACCGCAGAATACGCGACCTTTAGAATATTCAGTTGCCCAGGTCTGGTTCACATACCAGTACGACAATTTCTGGATTTCGACTTCTTCGACTTCAGTACCAACAAAAGCATTCAGGCGGGCACGGACCTGTTCTTCAGTAACTTGTGGTTCGCCTTTGGAAATGTCAAAGCCCCAACCCATGATCCATTCATTCCATGGCGTAATGGCACGTAACAATCCCATACCGAGATCGCCAAAGCTGGCTTCAGGATTCACGATCCATTGCAGAATCGCAGGACGGTGCTGAACGTATTGAGAAAGATCAGCTTTAAAGGTCACATAGACGGTACCGGCACGTGCCATCACGCCTTCCAGTGGCAAGCCGAGCTGTTCCAATACACGAGATTTAGCACCATCCATACCCACCAGATATTTTGCTCTTAAGCTAAATTCAGTATTGGTAATGCGGTTCAGGAAAGTAGCAGTCACGCCATCTTCGTCCTGCACATGTGACAGGTATTCAGTATTGAAGTTATAAATTGCACCACGTTCACCGGCATTTTTCACCAGTAAAGTTTCCATTTTTGGCTGAATCAGATCGACTAATGGACATGGACTGCCTTGGATATAGTCACCATGACGTTCATCACCGGTACCCCATGCACTTAAACGGGCGATTTCTTCGCCGACCAGACTGGTGGTAATCAGGCTTTCACCCATCTGTTCCCATGGTGTTGCAATCTCTTTAACCTGTTCTTCAATACCTAAATCACGTAATACTTCCATGGCACGCTGATTGGTAATATGGGCACGCGGACTATTGGCCAGCCAGCTAAACTGGGTAAACAGTTGTACCTTGATACCATAATTCGCCAAAGCCAAACCTAATGTTGAACCTGCAGGACCGGTACCAATGATCAGAACATCAGTGTCATAGTGTTGTGTCATACAAGACTCCATGTGTATAGGTGAAGAACAAGCTATCTATATAATCAGGCAGTCTAGTAAAACAGGATCTGTTGATATAGCGATATTCATATAAACTATCGACCTATTCTTATTTGCAATACGTGGGTCATAATCTTAAGATGCTGACCTGATCAGAAACCGGGCAGGCTATGGAACTTCGACATTTACGCTATTTTATTACTGTGGCGCAGCAACAAAGTTTTACCAAGGCTGCCGAAAAACTGTTTACCGCTCAGCCGTCATTAAGCCAGTAAATTAAGGATCTGGAGCAGGAAGTAGGCGTCATGCTGTTTGATCGTTCATCCAGAAAGGTCAAACTCACCGATGAAGGGCAGGCTTTTCAGATCTATGCCGAAAAAGCACTGGAAAATGCTAAACTGGCAGTAGCAGCAGCGCGTCAGGTTGCGCAGCAGAAAAATAACCAGATTCACATTGGCTTCCTGAATGTCGCAGAAATAAAAGTGATGCCACAGATTCTGGCCCAGCTTAAAAAAACCATGCCGGACTTAAAAATCCATCTGCATAGCCTGACCTGTATGGAACAGATTCAGCGGCTAAAAAATGCTGAACTGGATTTATGTATTACCCGCTTTCATCTGGACCATCCAGATTTTGAGAATATTCATTTATTAACCGAGCAAATTTATCTGATAGCCGCTCAGCACTTACATTCTACAGATCGAATCCTGAAATTACAGGAACTAAAAAACCATAATATAGGGTCTGTTGACATTTACTGTTCATAATTAACCCTATAAAGGTAGCCATAAAAATATACAGGCTAAAGCAACAGAACTTTGATAATTTC